>JAVJQK010000107.1 GCA_040218145.1 Sandaracinaceae bacterium
TCGTCTCTCGGGCGGGACGACCCGTCTCTCGGCCCGTGTCTCCTCGAAAATGCTGAAGCATTTCCTCGTCGCCCCGAACCGAGAACCGGGCCGTCGCGCTCCGAGATCCTTCGGGCTCGGTACTTCAACGGCCTGCTAGTCCCGCGCCCCTTCGTCGTTCCGGGCCAAGCCTCGCCCTCGACCGGGGTCTGACGGAAGCGTGAGGGCCCGCCGTTCGTACGATCCTGGCCGGAAACCCTTGCGCCGGACGCCTGGACACACGAGGTTTGATCGCATGAGCCCCCGTTCGCCCTTCGCCACGCTGGTCGCGCTCCTCATCGTCTGGAGCGTGGCTCCAGCGGCGAAGGCGCAGGACCTCTCCTCCTCCATCACCCGCCGCGCCGTCCGGGCCGCGGTGAAGATCACGAGCGAGGGGCCGAACGGTCAGGGCGCGACGGGCTCGGGCAGCATCATCGATCCGCGCGGCTACGTGCTGACCAACTTCCACGTGGTCGGGCACACGCACCCGGGGGACGGGGCGCCGGGCAGCCTGTTCAACCCCACCAACGAGGTGCGGATCTCGATGGTCAGCAACCCCCGCGAGACCGCGCAGGAGCGGTACGTGGGCCGGGTGGTCCGCGCGGACATCCGCCTCGACCTCGCCCTGGTGCGCATCGTGAGCGACAACCACGGCAACGCGGTCCCGCGGCAGCGTCGCTTCCCGAGCATCCCGCTGGCCGACACGCGCCAGCTCCGCCCGGGCAGCCGGCTGTTCGCCTTCGGCTTCCCGCTCGGCGTGCGCACCATCAACGTCACGAGCGGCGAGATGAGCGGCTTCCAGATGAACAGCCGCGACGAGGTCGCCTGGATCCGGACCGACGCCGAGTTCAACCCCGGCAACAGCGGCGGAATGCTGCTCGACCGACGGGGCCGCCTGGTGGCCGTCCCCACCGCCGTGCTGTCGGGGCGGGGCACGCTCGAGCCGATCGAGCTCGCCCGGCCCGTGGAGCGCATCCCGGACGAGTGGCTCACCTCCATGCGCCGCGGCGTCGAGGACGTCGAGATCACGGGCGTGCCGACCCTGCCGCTGAACCAGGAGTACGAGGACGAGGCGGTCGGTGACGGCGGGGCCTTCGACCGCCCCGAGATGCACTACTACGAGCTCCCGGCCGACCGGCCGCTGCGAGTCGAGGTGTCCTCGGGGCTCTCGGTGGGCCTCCTGACCAACCGCGGGAGGGTGTTGCGCGAGGGCCGCGGCAGCCTCGAGGTGCTGCCCACGGATCCGGCGGATCTCACCCTCGGCATCCTGATCCCCCCGCGCTCCGCCACGGGCGGCGGGGCGCTCGCGATCCGGATCACCGCGCGGCGTGGCCGCACCGGGCTGCCCGGCTGGGGCGGTCTGCCCGCGCCGGGCGCGCCCATCCGACCGACCGGCGCGCCCCGCACGCCGTAGTCGCGGCAGGCTTGCGTCCGCGGTCGCCGAACCCCATCCTCCCGCGAGATGGGTTTTCCACAGATTGCCTACGGCACGCCTCGCAAGCTGCCGAAGGCGAGTGACCTGCCGGGTCGGGTCGTCGTGCTCGACATCGCGTTCGCCGCCGAGACGGGCGGGGTGAGCTTCGAGAAGGTCACGGGGAAGTTCATCGAGGGCCTCGGTGATCGCCTCGCGATGTGGATCGACCACCACGACCACGCGCGTCACGTGCTCTACGCCGACGACCCGCGCTTCGTGCTCTCGACCAAGGCCGAGCACCCGGCCTGCCCGGAGATGGTCACGCCCGAGCGGGTGGCCCGGGCTGGCGTGGTGGACACCATCTGCTGTCACATCGACTTCGACGGACTCTGCGCCGCGGCCAAGTGGATCCGCGGCGGCGAGGAGCCCTACCCGGGGGCCGACGCGGACGCCCGCGCCATCGACACGCGCATGGGCGAGCCGAGCCCGAAGGCGGCCACCATCGACAAGGCCCTGCGGGCCAAGCCGCGCGACGACGGGCTCAAGGGGCTGGTCGTGCGCTACCTCGTGACCGCGGACGCGGCCCTGTGGAGCCCGATCGCCGAGGCGGCCAAGGTGTTCGAGGTCTCCGAGCGGGAGGCACGCCGGCTCGCGGACGACTACGAGGTGGTGGGAGACGTCGCGGTCGTCGACGCGAGCGGCCACCGAGGCCCCTACGACAAGACGCTCCTGCTGCTCATCGGGCAGGAGCGCGCGCGCATCGCGGTCGTGCACGACAAGTCCACGGTGACCGCCGCGGCCCGCTTCGACAGCGGCGTGAACCTGCTCGACCTCTTCGGGCTCGAGGGAGGCATGCCCACCCGCGTGAGCGTGCCGAAGAAGCGGCTGCCGAAGGTGCTCGAGGCGCTCGGCGTCGACCCCCGCGCGCTCTCGCGGGGATAGGGGCCGGGGCCGTGAAGCGCCGCGCCTACGTCGGCCTCGCCTCCACCGTGCACGACCCTGCGCTCGCCATCGTGGGCGCGGACGGGGAGGTCCGCTTCGCCGAGGCGACCGAGCGGAGCCTCCAGTACAAGCGCGCCTGGCACTGCGTGCCCGACGAGCCGATGCGGATCGGCGCGCTGCTGCGCGAGCACGTCGAGCCCGACGCGGAGCTGGTGGTGGCGCAGAGCTGGGAGCGGCGGCGCTTGAAGTCTCCGCTCTTCCGCGCCGGCTTCGCGGCCGTCGAGAGGCGCGTCTCGCCGCTGCTGGCCCCGACCCTGCTCGGGCAGATGAACAGCTTCGACCTCGCGGGCAAGAACCTCGCCCTGCGCCTCTTCGAGCGGGACCCGAGCCACGCGCCGATCGACTGGCGACACTTCGATCACCACACCACCCACGCCGCCACCGCGTGCTTCGGGAGCGGCTGGGACGCGGCGACCTGCGCCATCGTCGACGCCAACGGCGAGCGCTCGAGCATGTCGTTCTTCGCCTTCGATGCCGCGGCATCCAGATCGCTGACCCCGCTCGGCCCGAAGGCGCGGCGCTCCTTCGCGCGGAACGGGAGCCTGGGCGCGTTCTACGCCGCGCTCTGCGTCGCGTGCGGCTTCGATCCGCTCAAGGGCGAGGAGTGGAAGGTCATGGGCCTCGCGCCCTATGGCAAGACCGATGTCGAGCTGTACCGGACGATGCGCGCCATGCTCCGCGTCGACGGGCTCGCGGTGCGCGGCAACAACTGGAAGAACGTCGCCGCCCTCCACGCGATGCGGCGGCCGGAGGGGCGCCCCGCGATCGAGTGGGCCGACGTCGCGCACACCGGCCAGGAGGTCTTCTCGGACGTGATGAGCGAGCTGTTGACGGTGCTCCACCGCGAGGCGCCGCGCGATCGGCTGGTCCTCGGCGGCGGCTGCGCGCTCAACTCGGCCTACAACGGGCAGATCACCGAGCGGACCCCCTTCCGCGAGGTCTTCGTGCCCAGCGCGCCCGCCGACGACGGCAACGCGGTCGGCGCGGCCTGGCTCGCCCTGATCGAGGACGGCGGCCGGCCCGCCCGGGGCCCGCTCTCGCCCTACCTCGGCAGCGCGCTCGACCCGGAGGCCATCCGGCGGGTGGAGGCGCTCGGAGGGCTGCGCGCGCAGCGCGTGGACGACGTGGACGACGCCGCCGCGGCGCTCCTCGCGGAGGGAAAGATCGTCGCGGTCGCGCGGGGTCGCGCCGAGTACGGCCCGCGCGCGCTCGGCAACCGCAGCATCCTCGCCGACCCGCGGGACCCGGACGTGAAGGAGCGGCTGAACGCCCGCGTGAAATTTCGCGAGGAGTTCCGCCCGTTCGCGCCGTCCATCCTGCACGCGCACGGCGACGCGTGGTTCGAGGGCTACGCCTTCACCCCGCACATGGAGCGCGCGCTCCGCTTCCGCCCGGAGGTGCGCGAGCGCGTCCCGGGCGTGGTGCACGTCGACGGAACCGGCCGGCTCCAGAGCGTGCGCGAGCGGGACAACCCCGCCTACGCGCGGCTGATCGAGCGCTTCCACGCGAAGACCGGCGTGCCGATCGTGCTCAACACGTCTTTCAACGTGATGGGCAAGCCGATCGTGCACGCGGTCGAGGACGCCATCGCGGTCTTCTTCAGCTCCGGCATCGACGCGCTCCTCCTCGAGGACCGCCTCTTCGTCAAGGGCGATGCCTGAGCTGGACGTCGCCCGCGCGGTCGCGAACGCCCGGGCCGACAACCCGCGGCTCGCGGCGATCTGCACACCTCGGTACGACGAGGCGCTGCGCGACGCGCCCCGCCCGGGGCCGCTGTGTGGCGTGCCCTACACCCTGAAGGACGTCTGGGACGTCGAGGGCCTGCCCACCACCCGCGGGCACGCGCCGTGGGCCGAGCGCGTGCCCGCCTCGAGCGGCGCCGTGCACCGCGCGTTCGAGGCGGCGGGCGCCGTCCTGATCGGCAAGACCAACCTCGGCGACCTCGGCATCACCCCGGAGAGCCAGAGCTACGTGGGCGGCGTGACCAGGAACCCGCTCGACCCGAGCCGCACCGCCGGCGGCTCCTCGGGCGGCGCGGCGGCGGCGGTCGCGGCGGGCATGTCCGCCTTCGACTGGGGCAGCGACTACGGGGGCAGCATCCGCCTCCCCGCGGCGTGGTGTGGCCTCGTGGGTCTGCGGCTCAGCCGCTCCACCTGGCCCTCGCCGCCCGAGGGCTGGCTGCCGCCGCTCCCGCACATCGCCTGGCTGTCCGCGATGGGGCCGATCACACGCGACCTCGAGACCTGCCGCCGGGTCCTCGACGCGGTCCCCTCCCTGCGCGTCGCGGAGCCGCCTCAGCCGCGCTTCGCCGGGGTGCTCGTCGTCGCGCCCGACGCCTTCTCCGCGGGAGAGTGGCCGGGCTTCGCGCGCGAGATCCGCGCGGCGCTCGACCGAGCCGGGCTCCCCTCGTGGCCCGCGCCGCTGCCCCGCCCCGCGCAGATGGATCGCGTCTTCGTCGCGCTCATCGCCAGCCACGCGAAGGAGCTGCTGCGCGGGCGTGGCCCTCGGCTCGGCCCGGTGCTGAGCGCGCTGACCATCGGTCGCCTCCTGGGAGACCGGCGCATGCACCCGCAGGCGGCGCGCGTGACCCTCGAGCTGGCCGCGCTGCGTCTGCTCCGCCATCGAGACCGGGCGGGCGCGATGCGCGACGCGCTCTCGCTCCGGGCGCGCTTCGAGGCGCTCTGGGCGGCGGGCTTCGTCCTCGTCAGCCCTACGAGCGGCTACCCCGCGCCCCCGCACGGTCGGGCCCTCGGCCTCCGCGGCATGGCGAGCTTCGCGAAGATGGGCAACGTCTCGGACGCCACCGCTCTCACCGTGCCCTTCGGCCACTTCCCTGGAGGGCTGCCTCGCGGGCTCCAGTGGCTCGGGCCTCCGGGGAGCGAGCGCCGGTTGATCGAGCTCGCGTCGCGCGTCGTCCGAGCGCCTGTCGCTTGAAAGGTAGGGGACCCCCCACTAACCTCTGTCGATGGCGCTACCCATCAGCTTTTTCGAGAAGCTCCCCAAGACCGATCTCCACGTCCACCTCGACGGCTCGCTCCGGCTGGCCACCCTGATCGAGCTGGCAGAGGAGCAGGGCGTAGAGCTCCCGAGCACCGACCCGCTCGAGCTCCGCCGCAAGCTCCACCTCGGAGAGAACACCGGCTCGCTCGTCGAGTACCTCAAGGCGTTCGAGACCACCCTCAAGGTCCTGCAGACCGAGGACTCGCTCATCCGCGCGGCCCGCGAGCTGGCCGAGGACGCGGCGGCGGAGAACGTCCGCTACATGGAGGTCCGCTACGCGCCGATGCTCCACACGCGCCAGGGCCTGCGGTTGACCACCGTGGTCGAGGCCGTGCTCGAGGGGCTCTGGCAGGCGAAGGAGACGCACGGCATCGAGTCGAACGTCATCATCTGCGGCATCCGCAACATCTCCCCGGAGAGCTCGCTCGAGATGGCGCAGCTCGCCGTGGCGTACAAGGGGCGCGGCGTCGTCGCCTTCGACCTCGCGGGCGCCGAGTACGACCACCCGGCCAAGCACCATCTGCCGGCGTTCCAGCTGGTCCGCCAGAACAACATCAACGTCACGATTCACGCGGGCGAGGCCTACGGGCCCGAGTCCATCCAGCAGGCCATCCACGACTGCGGCGCGCACCGCATCGGCCACGGCTGCCGGCTCCGCGAGGACGGGGACCTGCTCCACTACGTCAACGATCACCGCATCGCGCTCGAGTGCTGCCCGAGCTCCAACGTGCAGACCGGCGCCGTCCGCGACCTCGCGAGCCACCCGATCAAGCTCTATCACGACCTCGGCCTGCGGGTGACGGTGAACACCGACAACCGCCTGATCACCGACACCACGGTGAGCAACGAGCTCTGGCTCACGCACACCCAGGTCGGCCTCAGCCTCGACGAGATCAAGCGCATCGTGCTCAACGGCTTCAAGGCGGCGTTCCTGCCGTTCCACGTCAAGCAGGCGTGGCTCCGTCGCGTGTCGAAGGAGGTCTCTCGCTTCCACGAGGACGGCAACATCGACGCGCCCGACACGGACAGCCACGAGCCGCTCCGCCGGGCCGAGCCCACGGAGCCGGCCGAAGAGGCCACCGTCTGACGCGGCTGTTCGACAGCCACTGTCACCTCGCATTCGACGCGCTCCACGCGGACCTCGCCGGCGTCGCCCGGCGCGCGCGCGAGGCCGGCGTCGAGCGCGTCCTCGTCCCGGGCGTGCGCGGCGCGCCGGTCACACCGCCCGTGGAGGGGATCGCGATCTCCCACGCCGTCGGCGTGCACCCGCTGGCCGCGCACGAGCCGCTCGACGTGGACGCCCTCTCCGCCGCGGTGGCGGGCGCGGTCGCCATCGGCGAGCTCGGCTGGGACGCGGGTGTCGAGGCGTCGCGCGACACCCAGGATGGCGTGGCGGACGCCCAGATCGAGCTCGCCCGTCAGCTCGACCTACCCGTCATCCTGCACGTCGTCGGCGCGCACGGTCACGCGATCGAGCGCCTCGCGCGCCACGGAGGCCTCAGCGGCGTCGTGCACGCCTACAGCGGCTCCGCGGAGCTCGTCGCGCGCTACGCCGCGCTGGGCCTGCACGTGTCGATCGGGCCCAGCATCCTCCGCGAGAGCGCGAGGAAGCCACGCGAGGCCGCGCGCGCCGTCCCCGCGGACCGCCTCCTCATCGAGACCGACGCGCCCGACCAGGCCCCGGAGCCGGCCGACGTGCTGAGGGTCGCGCGCGCCGTCGCCGACGCGAGGGGGGAGGACCTCGACGCGCTGGCGTCGCGCTCCTTCGAGAACGCCTGCAACCTCTTCGCTCTCGGGTGACGTGCCCTCCACGTCGTCGTGGAAGCCATGGAAACATCCGGCGTCAGGCTCGCGCAAACCCCTCTGACGGACGCGTGAAGGTGGCGCGCTCGCGCTCCACCGCGGCGCGCTGGGGGCAGCCCTGGACGTGGTCGTTCACCAGGCCCATCGACTGCATGAAGGCGTAGGCGGTGGTCGGGCCGACGAAGCGGAAGCCGCGGGCCTTGAGGGCCTTCGCGAGGCGCGTCGACGCGGGGGTGGTCGAGATGGTCTTCAGGACCTCCCAGGTCAGCTCGTCGGGGCGCTCGGCGGGGTCGGGCTCGAACTGCCAGATCAGCGCGGCGAAGGAGCCCAGCTCGGCCTGCACTTCGCGGACGCGCGCGGCGTTGTGGATCGCCGCCTCGATCTTGCCGCGGTGGCGCACGATGGACGCGTCTTGGAGCAAGCGCGCGACGTCGGCCTCGCCGAAGCGGGAGACGGCCTCGGGGTCGAAGCTCGCGAAGGCCCGCCGGAAGGCCTCGCGCTTGCGCAGGATCGTCAGCCAGCTCAGGCCGCTCTGGAAGCCCTCGAGGCAGAGCTTCTCGTAGAGCCGGCGGTCCTCTCCGACCGGCCGACCCCACTCGTCGTCGTGATAGGCGCGATACTGAGGATCGTCGCCGGCCCAGCGGCAGGGCGCGCCCTCGGACACCGGTTCTCCCATCGGCCGAGGCTACCCCGGTCGCGGCGGGATCGGGGCCGTGGCATCCTCGCGCCGCCGTGGGCTACCTCGACCCGTCACCGATCGCCTTCGCCCATCGCGGCGGCGCGGCGCTCTGGCCCGAGAACACGCTGACGTCCTTCCGCGGCGCGATCGGGCTCGGCTTCCGGTACATCGAGACCGACCTGCACCGCACGGCCGACGGCCACATCGTCTGCTTCCACGACCCGACGCTCGAGCGCACGACGGACGGGATCGGGTGCGTCTGGGACAAGACCCTCGCGGAGATCAAGGCGCTCGACGCGGGCTGGAGCTTCACGCGGGACGGCGTGACCTTCCCGTTCCGCGGCGCGCCCGGGTGCGAGGTGCCGACGCTGGAGGAGGCCCTCGCGCTCCACCCCGAGCTGCGCCTGAACATCGAGATCAAGCAGCGGACCCCGGCTATGGAGGCCGCGCTGTGGGACGCGCTCGACCGCCTCGACGCGCACGAGCGAGTGCTGGTCGCGGCCGAGCACGATCCGCTGGTCGACCGGTTCCGGAAGCTCCGCCGACGCCAGCTGCCCACGTCGCCAGGCGTGCGGGGCGTGCTGCGCTTCTGGCTCGGCGTGCGCTCGGGGCTGGGGCGCTTCGACCGCTACCCGTTCTCCGCGCTCCAGGTGCCGGTCGGCCACGCGGGGCTCACCGTGGTCGATCGCGCGTTCGTCGAGGCGGCCCACGCGCACGGGCTGCACGTGCATGTCTGGACCATCGACGCGCCCGAGGAGATGCATCGGCTGCTCGACCTCGGGGTGGACGGCCTGATGACCGACCGCCCCGACCTGCTGCGCGAGGTCTTCCTCGCGCGCGGCCTGCCCTGGCCGATCGGCGCGACCGCCTGAGCGGTGCTATCCCCCGCCATGCCCTTGCCGATGATCTCCGAGGAGGCCGCCTCGGAGCAGCCCCAGGTCAGCGCTCGCTACCGCACCCATCGCCGCTTCGACCGCGCGGCGCGCCTCTTCACCGAGCCGGGCCTGCACCGGCTGATGGAGGCGCGTGTGCTCGTGGTCGGCGTGGGCGGCGTCGGCTCGTTCGCCGCGGAGTCGCTCTCGCGCTCGGCGGTGGGAGAGCTCGTCCTGATCGACTTCGACGACGTGTGCGTGACCAACGCGAACCGGCAGCTCCACGCGCTCCGGGGCAACATCGGCAAGTCCAAGGTGGAGGTGATGGCCGAGCGGCTGCGCCTGGTGAACCCCGCCGCCCGCGTCACCGCGGTGCCCCGCTTCTACGAGGCGAGCGCGAGCGAGGACCTGCTCGACGGGCGCGTGGACTTCGTGGTGGACGCCATCGACAACCTCACCGCCAAGGCGCACCTGGTCGCCACCTGTCTCCGGCGCGGCATCCCGCTCGTCTCGAGCATGGGCGCGGCGGCGCGCATGGACCCGACGCTGATCCGCGTCGCCGATCTCGCGGACACCCAGCGCGATCCGTTCGCCAAGGCGCTGCGCAAGATCCTCCGCAAGGAGCACGGCCTCGAGATGCTGCCGGGACAGCCGGTGGGCGTGCCCGCGGTCTTCAGCACCGAGACGCCGCGGGAGCCCGCGCCGGTCTCCTACGACGAGGGCCAGGGCTTCGTCTGCGTATGCCCGAACAAGAACAACGGCATGCACACCTGCGACAAGCGCGCGCGGATCGACGGCTCCGCCTCGTTCGTCACGGGCGCGTTCGGGTTGGCCGCGGCGAGCGTGGTCGTTCGTACGCTGACCGATTCCCGCTGAGGACGGATCGACGTCGCGACCTTTTTCCGTCCCGGAACACGTGCCACGCTTTGGGGCGTGGACGCGAGGGTGAGAGCGGCTCATGGCGGTGACGCCGACGCGCTGGCGAGGGTGCACCTCGAGAGCTGGCGCTGGGCGTACACGGGCTTGCTCCCCGAGTCCTACCTCGCTCGGCTGCGCGAGGACGAGCTCGCCGCGCGCTGGTGGCGTCGGCTCGCCGCGGGGGAGATGGAGGAGTCCATCCGGGTGCTCGAGCTCGACGGGCGGGTGCGCGGCTTCGTCACCTTCGGCCCGCTGCGCGAGGAGCCGAGCTGGCTCGGATACGCGGGCGAGGTCTACATGCTCTACCTCGCGCCCGACCTCGTGGGACGGGGCCTCGGCAACGAGCTGCTCGCGAGCGCGCTGTCGGAGCTGGCGCGCCACCGCTGCCACTGGAGCGTCGTCTGGGTGCTCTCGAAGAACGAGCGCGCCCGCCGCTTCTACGAGCGCGCGGGCATGAAGCTCGACGGGGCGCGCCGCTGGGATCCGTTCGGAGAGCGCGCGGTGCCCGTCGTGCGCTACGCGAAGGCGCTCAACCCGGTCTTCGACTTCGAGGCCATGCGCACGCGCTCGAGCATCGGCTGAATGCGCGCGCTCCGAGCCGCCGCGCTGGGCGCGTGCCTGAGCGTCTGCCTCCCTGCGTGCGGCGTGGCCACGCTCGAGGGAGACGCGGGGCCGCGCGCCGACGCGGGAGTGGACGCGGGACCCGCGGACGCAGGGCTGTCGCCAGCCGGGTTCGTGTTCGCGCCCGAGGCGCTCGACGAGCCCGGACGCTTCTACGACTTCCCGTTCCCCAGCGACCTGCGCACCGACGCGCGCGGCCACCCCGACCTCTCCGGCTTCCCTCGCGCGCGGGGCCTCATCGCCGACGCGATCGCGATCGTGGAGGCCGAGCGGCCGGGCTTCAGCCCCATCACGGGCGCCTACTTCCGCTTCTCCGGGCCGCTCGACCCGGAGCGTCTGCCCACCGATCCGGCCGCACCGCGGGACGATCCGGAGTGCCCCGTGCTGCTCCTCGACGTCGACCCGGACAGCCCCGAGCTGGGGCGGCGGCTCCCGGGCTACGTGCGCTTCCAGGCGCAGGCCACGCGCTTCTGGGCGTCGAACACCCTGGTGGTGCGGCCCGTGCCCGGGCTCGGCTATCACCCGGGGCGTCGCTACGCGGTGGTCGTTCGCGAGGGGCTGCGCGGCGCGGACGGCCAGCCCGCTCCGGCCGCCCCCGCGTTCGAGGCGCTGAAGGAGGGCGGCGACGGCGAGGTCGGGGCGCACTACGCGGCGCTCTTCGAGACGCTCGAGGGCCTGGGCATCCCGCGCGCCGAGGTGCGGGCGGCCACGGCCTTCACGATCAGCGATCCGGCGATCGAGATGGATCAGGCGCGGGTCTTCGTGCACGCGCAGCCGCTGCCCGAGGTGACGGGCTGGCGGGTGCTCGCGAGCCTCCCGAACGTCACCCGCTACGAGGCGACGTTCGAGACCTACGATCTGATGGACGGCGCGCCTCCGTTCATGGAGTTCGGCTCCGGCACCATCCGCTTCGCGCCCGACGGGACGCCCGCGACGGTCGCGCGGCGCCCGGTCCGCGTCGGGCTCTCCGTCCCCACCACGCCCGCGGCGCCCGAGGGGCACCCGGTGGTGCTCTACGGGCACGGCACGGGTGGCGATCACCAGACCCACTTCCGCCACGAAGGAGACGAGCTGGCCTCCATCGGCGCGGCCGCGCTCGGCTTCGAGGCGGCGCTGCACGGCGCGCGCAACCCGGGCGGCTTCGACGTGGGCACGCTCGTGGTCGCCAACCCCATCGCGGCGCGCGAGACGGTGCGGCAGACCGTGGTCGACATGATGCTCCTCTACCGCATGCTCGCGGCCGGCGCGTTCGACCTGCCCGCGAGCGTGACGGGCGGCGAGCCGCTGCGGTTCGCGCCCGAGCCCGTGCTCTACATGGGTCACAGCCAGGGGGCGCAGGAGGCGGGGCTGCTGCTGGGCGTCGAGCCCACGGTGCAGTCGGCCTTCCTCAGCGCGGGCGGCGGCGGCGGCGTCATCACCATCCTCGAGCGCGAGATCGCGAGCGGCCAGCCCCTGAGCTGCCTGGTCGCCGGCGTGCTGAGCGAGCCCTGCGAGGTGCTGACCGAGGACCACCCCGCGCTCTCGCTCATCATCCAGCCGCTGCTCGACCCCGCCGACCCGTTGAGCTTCGCGCACCGCTTCGTGCGCGAGCGCCCCGAGGACTGGGCGCCACTGAGCGTCGCGATGACCGAGGGGACGGAGGACACGTCGACGCCGCCGCGCACCATCGAGGCCCTCGCGGTGGCCATCGGCCTCCCGATCGTCGCGCCGCTCGTGCAGGCGACCGATCCGTTCGAGCTGGTGGGCCGACCGACGGTGACCCCGCCCGCGATGGGGAACCTGATGACCCCGAGCGGCGCGCCCGTGACGGGCGGCCTGATGCAGTGGTCGGGCGTCGGACACTTCGCGATCTACGCGCTCGACGACGCGCGCGATCGATACGTGGAGTTCTTCCGCAGCGCGATCGCGGACGGGCTGCCCACGATCGCTCAGCGCCGCTGACCCCAGAGCGCGCCGGCGTCGTCCGGGCCCGCCCGCCAGGCGCCCGCGAGCCCGCGCCAGCCCGGGCCGAAGTCGAGCGCGTAGGCGGCGAGGGACAGCTCGGGCAGGTCGGCGGAGCGGGTGTCGAGGTGCACGCGCCCCGCGTCGCAGTCGAGCCGTACGCCGACCTCGCGCGTGCCGTTCGCGACCCCGCCGCCCGTGGTCACCAGCGCGGCGGACTCCGGCGCTTCGGCTCCGCCGATCGGCATGCGCCACGTCAGGGACACGCCGTCCCGCGCGATCGCGGCGCCGGTCCACTGGCCAGCGAGCCCGCAGCGCGGGTCCTGCGCGAGCTCGAAGTCGATGGTGTAGGCCCGGCTCCCCGCCGCGTCGTCGATCTGGTCATGCAGGCGCAGGGTCTGCGCCACCACGTCGAGCTCGATCTCCGCGTCGCTGTCGACCACGGTCGTGCCCTCGTCCCGCGCCGAGACGACGCCGCCGCCGGCCAGGACGCAGCGGTTGTAGCCGCTGGTCCCGAGGCCGTAGAGCAACGTGTCCCCGCAGCGCACCACGAGCCTGCAATTGAACGTGCGTTCGTTGGGGACGGGCGAGACGAACAGCTCGCAGGTCGTCGCGTCGAAGCCCGGGCGGCGACCGGCGCGCTGCGCCTCCCGAGCCGCGGCCGGCGCGTCGCCCTCGATCGAGACCGGGAACGCCAGCCGCCGCAGCGATCGCTGCACGCGGCCGGTCTGACCTTGGTTCGCTGACCAGAGCGGATCCATCACCCGCGGCGCGGACAGGTCCTGGACGTAGAGCTCCACCACGCCTCGCGCGTCCACCACCGTGACCCGGTGCTCGCCCGTCGACGCGGTCAGCGTGGCCCGCCCCGCGTTCGTCATGCGCACGGCGGTCAGGTCCGCCCGGTGCGCGAAGGACTGCCCATCGAGCGGGACCTCCCAGAGCTGCTGCGTCACCACGTTGCCGTCGAACACGCGCTCCGCGTCGCACTCCACGATCGCCCGCAGCGCCTCCGGTCCGGCCAGGCGCCGCGCGACCCTGAGCGCCAGCACGCACGGCACGGGCGTCGATTCGAAGCGGTCTCCGCCCGTCACCTCGGCGTTCCAGACGAGCGTCACCTCTTCGTCGTGCGGCGCCGCGGCCGGCGTGGGCGGATGGACGGGCGGCGTCGCGGGCTCGGTGATCGGTGAGGTGGCCGGGAGCGGCTCGGGCGTCGCCTCCTCTACGATCGACGGGCTCCGCGGCGCGTCCGGCAGCGCCTCGACCAGCGCGCCCCCGATGACCATCGCCACCCCGAGCCCCAGCAGCGCGTACAGGCCCGCGTTCCCCGTTCGATTCCCCATCGCGCCCCTCCCACTTTCCCGGAGGGCCTCTGCGCGGCCACTACCCCCTCGGGCAGCGCGCCGACGGGACCCCCGCCCACGCTACCACTCGCCTCGCCCCCGCGGCGACCCCGCGGGTCAGCAGAGCCGGTTGAGGCCGTTGAGGGCGGCGACGCGGTAGGCCTCGGCCATGGTCGGGTAGTTGAACGTCGTGTCCACGAAGTATTCGATCGTGTTGGCTTTGCCCGGCTGCGCCATGATGGCCTGGCCGATGTGCACGATCTCGGCTGCCTGATCGCCGAAGCAGTGGATGCCGAGGATCTCGAGGGTCTCCCGGTGGAAGAGGACCTTGAGCATGCCGACCGTGTTGCCGGTGATCTGGGCGCGGGCGAGGCTGCGGAAGAGCGAGTGGCCGACCTCGTAGGGGACGCCCTCCGCGGTCAGCTCGCGCTCGGTGCGCCCGACGCTGCTGATCTCGGGCGCGGTGTAGATGCCCGTCGGGATGTCCTCGACGAGCCGCTTGCTCGAGCTCTCCTCGACGATGTGCGCGGCCGCGAACCGACCCTGGTCGTAGCTCGCGCTCGCGAGGCTCGGGTAGCCGACCACGTCACCCACCGCGTAGATCCGCTCGGCGCCGGCGACGCGGAAGTGCTCGTCGATGTCGAGCTGCCCGCGCGAGTTGGGCGTGATGCCGAGCGTCTCGAGGCTCATGCCGTCGGTGTTCCCGGTGCGACCCTGGGCCCAGAGGACGACGTCGCTCTTGATCTTCTTGCCGCTCGCGAGGTGCGTGATGACGCCGTCGGCGACGGGCTCGACCTTCGCGTACTCCTCGTTGTGTCGGATGACGACGCCCTGGTCGCGCAGGTGATAGGCGAGGGCGTCGATGATCTCGTCGTCGAGGAAGCTCAGCAGCTTGTCACGGCTGTTGATGAGGTTCACCTTCACGCCGAGGTTGCGGAAGATGGACGCGTACTCGCAGCCGATCACGCCGGCGCCGTAGATGGTGATCGAGTCCGGCGTGTGGTCCAGCTCGAGGATCGTGTCGCTGTCCCGGATGCGGGGGTGGGCGAAGTCGATGTCGGGCGGGTGGTAGGGCCGCGCGCCGGTCGCGATCACGAAGTGCTTGCCGTGGATCTTGCGCTTGAGCCCCTCGCCCACGTCGACCTCGATGGTGTTCGGGCCGACGAAGCGCGCGAACCCGTGCACCACGGAGACGTGGTTCCGGAGGTAGAAGTCGCGACGCATCGCGACCTGCTTCCGGATCACGCGGTCGGCGGCGCGCAGGAGCTGGGGGAACGTGAAGCGCACGCGGTCGCTGATCTCGGCGAAGAGGCTGCTCCGACGGAACTCCGTGACGGTCTGCACCGAGTGCTTCAGCGCCTTGGACGGAATGGTCGCCCAGTGGGTGCAGCCGCCTCCGACCTGGCTGTGTCGTTCGACGATGACGACCGACTTGCCTTCTTTGGCGCTGCGCATTGCCGCGCCCTCGCCACCGGGACCGCTCCCGATGATGACGACGTCGTGCTCCCGGTCGTACGGCAGGATCGAGATGCTCATGGGGGACGGGAGCATAGCAGCCCCTGCGAGATGGCCAGATCTTCGTGGAAGGGGAGGCTCCGACCCGCCGCGCACAACTCGCGCGTGATCTCGGGGGACAAAGAGGCTAGGGTCCACGGCCGTTCGCTCGGGGCGCGGTTCGACCGCTGAGAAGCACCCGTGGAACCTGATCCGGATAACGCCGGCGTAGGGAAGCGAAGCTGTCCTGTCCCGCCGGGCAAATCCAGAAACACGAGGATTCGCCCATGACCGAGAAACTCCCGTACACCCTGCCGCTCCACGGCGCCCAGAACCCCTCCAGCCGCGCCGACGGCACCAGCCCCGGATCCTTCGCGCGCCGCGCGGACGTCGGCGGGCCGCTGTCGTTCTCGTCGCCCGACACGCCCGGCATGCCGGCGCCGAGCGAGAAGACCGCCTGGGACTTCCTCCCCGACGGCTGGACCCGTGACGCCGAGACCGGCTTCGCGGTCGCGCCCGACGGCTTCGAGCCGATCACGCAGCTCGAGCACGCGCGGCTCGGCGTGATCACGCCCGAGATGGCGCGCGTGGCGGAGAAGGAGAAGCACCTCACCGCCGCCCAGGTGCGCGACGAGGTCGCGGCCGGCCGCATGATCATCCCGGCCAACAAGGTCCACCTCGGCTACCAGCTCGACGCGATGGCGATAGGCCGCGCGAGCTTGACCAAGGTCAACGCCAACCTCGGCGCCTCACCCGTCTCGAGCGGCACCGACGAAGAGGTCGAGAAGATGCGCTGGGCGACCCGCTGGGGCGCCGACACGGTCATGGATCTCTCGACCGGCGGCGATCTCGACGCCTGCCGCGACGCCATCATCCGCAACAGCACCGTGCCGATCGGGACGGTGCCGATCTACTCGATGATCATCGATCGCTCGATCGAGACGCTCGACGAGCAGGTCATCCTCGAGACGCTCGAGCATCAGGCGAAGCAGGGCGTCGACTACTTCACCATCCACGCGGGCGTGCTGCGCGAGCACCTCGCCTTCGTGAAGAAGCGCCTCATCGGGATCGTCAGCCGCGGCGGCTCGCTGCTCGCCAAGTGGATGCTCGTCCACGGCAAGCAGAACCCGACCTACACGCTCTTCGATCAGATCTGCGACGTGATGCGTCGCTACGACGTGAGCTTCTCGCTCGGCGACGGGCTGCGGCCGGGCGGGCTCGCGGACGCGTCCGACCGGGCGCAGCTGGCGGAGCTGGCCGTGCTCGGCGAGCTGACCGAGCGCGCGTGGCGCAAGGGCTGCCAGGTCATGGTCGAGGGGCCGGGGCACGTCCCCTTCGATCAGATCGAGTTCAACATGAAGCTGCAGCGCACGCTCTGTCACGGCGCGCCCTTCTACGTGCTCGGCCCGCTCGTGACTGACGTCTTCCCGGGCTACGACCACATCACGAGCTGCATCGGCGCGACCGCCGCCGCGTACCACGGCGCGAGCATGCTCTGCTACGTGACCCCCAAGGAGCACGTCGGCCTGCCCAAGCGCGACGACGTGAAGCAGGGCTGCGTCGCCTACAAGATCGCGGCTCACGCGGCGGACGTCGCGCTCGGCATCCCGGGCAGCCGCGACTGGGACGACGACCTGACCAAGGCGCGCGCCGCCCTCAACTGGGAGAAGCACTTCGAGCTGAGCTTCGACGGGGACTACGCCCGGGCGATGCACGACGAGGACCTCGACGTCGACACGGACTTCTGCGCGATGTGCGGGCACGACTGGTGCTCCGTTCGCATCAGCAAGGAGATCATGGAGCTCGAGAGCGGCAAGGCCGAGGGCTTCCAGCGCGAGAAGGTCATGAAGAGCCCCGCGCTGACCCCCGAGCAGCGCGCCATCCTCGAGCAGCGCGGCAACCTCCCGCCCGAGGTCCTGCACAAGCTGGCCAGCAAGACGCGCGGTCGCATGGGCGCGAGCGTGGGCGCGAAGGCCGCCTGCCACAGCGACGCGGCGCCGCCCGAGGAGGCCCAGCGGCTCCAGGGCGACGAGCTGGTCCCGCTCCGCCGGAAGGACGACGCGCCTGCGCCCCCCGCGGAGTGAGAGACTGAGTCTCCTTGCCCCGGGGCGGCCCGGTCCTGTGACGTCCCCGCAACGGGAGACCAGCGGTAACGTCGCAAGATCTGGACGATCTGTCCTACATCCTCCGACAGCTCGGCACAGGCTGTGCGCATCCTTTGCACACAGCTTGTGCACAAGCTGTGGGTTCGGGGAATTCCGAGCAATGTCGAATGGTTGCTCGGAATCGCACAAAAGTTATCGACATTCAGACATCGAGCCGTGGCGAGATGGTCGAGGGGGCCCGAGATCCGTGATCGAATGTCCCAGATCAGGGCTGGGGCGATGTGTCACTCACGTCACGTCGATGACGTGAAGAAGGCGTCGATCTCGGCCGCGCGGGCGTGCGCGTCCCCTCTCCCGAGCTCGCTCAGAGCGGCCGCGAAGCGTCCGTCGAAGAGGATGAACGAGAGCAGGTCGGCGTCGATGTCGGCGCCCAGATCGGCCAGCTGGCGGACGAGGAAGGTCGAGAGGTTTCGCGCGGGCGCGCCCACGGCGTGCTCGTGGGCGAGCCGGCCGATGTTCTGGGACGGTCGGAACACGAGGGTCGACAGCTCGCGATAGGGCACCCCTCGGGTCTCCGTCAGCACGCCCCGCACGCGCTCCATCTCGTCGGGCTGGAGCGTCTCCTCGAGCGTGCGGAGCAGCGTGTTCAGCCGCTCCAGCACCTGGAGGTCGTAGGCGACCGGATCGAGCAGGAGCGCGTTGAGCACCTTGCCGAGCAGGAAGACGGGGCTCGGGTACGCGGCCACGTGCGCCGCGGCTTCGGGCGTGCCGGGCGCGGCGTAGCTCGCCATCGGATAGAGGAGAGAGATGACGACCAGCTTGTCGGCGCCGCCGCGGATGGCGGGGGCGATGGGCGTGTTCGAGCGAACGCCTCCGTCGGCGTAGTAGCGGTCGTCGATCTTGCGGGACGGGAAGAGCAGCGGGATGGCGGCCGAGGCGAGCACGTGCCTCGCGTCGATGCGCGCCTCCCTCCCGATGCGGCGCGGATCCTTCGAGGGCACGTAGCGCGTCCCCGGGCCCAGCTCCGCGAAGACGGTCGTGCGCGCGGTGCTGATCTCGAGCGCCGCCACCATCAACGCGCGCACGTGCCCGCTGGCGACGTTGGCGTGCAGGCGATCGTAGGGGACGGAGGTCTCGACGAGCTCCTCGAGCGCCCTCGGGTCGAGCAGCGAGCGACCCCAGCGCTCGTCCCCTTCGCCGCGCCATCGCGCGAGCCGCCGCCCGAGCCTCGGCCCCGCGAGGAACCGGAGCGGGTCGAGCGAGAGGTGCCGGCCCAGCTGGAGCTCGCGCCAGTGGCCGAGCAGCCCCTCGACGTCCATGTCCGGCCGATCCGCGTGCGCGGCCAGCCACGCGGCGTTGATCGCGCCGACCGACGTCCCGGTGAAGATCGAGAACGGCGCGCGCTTCGGCTTGCGCTCGGCCAGCACGTCGACGATGCCCGCCACGACCCCCGCCTCGTAGGCGCCGCGGGCCCCACCGCCGCTCAGCACGATCGCGATGTCCGCCGGCACGCGCAGAGGGTATCGAAGGGGAGCGGCGCCTGTCTCCCGCCTTTCGTGTCGTGCGCCCCCGCACAGGGAGGCGAAGGCCGACGCAGGCGTCGCGGCGTCCGCCCACGACCCCGGTGGCACGCCGCCTGAAGCGATCTCCGCCCATGAGAACCCTCGCCCTCCTCTGTCTGCTCGCCGGCTGCGGCGCCTCTCCCGCCGAGCCGTCTCCCGCGGAGCCAGCCGCCCGCGCCGACGCCGAGCCCGGGCGAGATCCGCTGACGGCCGCGCGTGAGGCCTTCGCGGACGGTCGCTGCGAGCTCCCGCGCGGATCCGACGGCGCGACGACGCGAGGCCCGCTCATCTACGCCGAGTCGGGATCCAAACGATTGCACCTCGACCTGACGCGTCCCGAAGGCGAGGGCCCGCACCCCGTCGCGGCGCTCTTCCACGGCGGGGGCTTCCACGGCGGTGACGAGGACCACCTCGCGGGCCTCGCGCGCGACCTGGCCGCGGCGGGGTGGGCGGCGGCGCGGATCGAGTACCGGCTGGCCGGGCGCGAACACCCCGACTTCCCCGCGCCGGTCTCCGACGCGCGCTGCGCGGTGCGCTACCTCCGCGCGGAGGCGGCCGATCTCGGGATCGATCCCGAGCGCGTGGTGGCCATCGGCTTCAGCGCAGGAGGGCACCTGGCCGCCGCGCTGGCGCTCCAGGCCGACGACGGTCGGCTCGACGGCACGTGTCTCCACGGGGGACCGCCCGACGTGCGAGGCGCGGTCGCCTTCTACGCGCCGCTCGACCTGCGCCCGGAGGTCCCGTGGGACGCGAGCGCGGACCGCCTCTTCACGCGGTTCCTGGGCAAGCCGCGCGAGGAGGCGCGCGCGCTGGCGACCTTGGCGAGCCCCGTCAGCGCGAGCGACCCGAAGGACGCGCCGCTGCTCGTGATCAGCGCCGAGGACGACGCGATCGTGCCTCGCGCGGTCACCGAACACGCGCTGGAGCAGCTCTCGGACGCGCCGCACGCGCACCTCGTGCAAGCGGGCGCGGGGCACGGCTTCGGGCTGCTCGGCGAGGAGGATCCACGCGCCGCCACCTGCGCGGTGCTCGCCTACCTCGACGCGATCTGAAGAAGATCGAGCACGAGCGGCACGAAGCGCTCGGTCGACCGGTCCTGACCGATCACGCGCTCGACGCGCCGCTGGATCGCGTCACCGTCGCCGCCCGGCCGGAGGACCATCATCGGCACCACCGAGTCGAGCTCGGTCGGGCTGCCGTGCCAGGAGTGGTAGGGCCCGGAGAAGTAGCTGCGTCGCTCGATCGGGTCGGTGGGCGAGAGCCGCGACACGAGCAACACGTCGCCCGCGAGGTGGCCGTGTGGGCCGACCGCGAGCCCGCGGAGGCGCTCGGCGAAGCGCAGCCAGTCGGGGCGCGGGTGATCGCGGAGCCAGTCCTCGACGGGCACCAGCGAGCCGCCGTCGAGCACGGAGAAGGGCTCGGGGATCTCCCCCACCTCGACCGGGCGTCGGGCGAGCACGAGATCGAGCCGGTCCTCGAGGGCCGCGACCGGCCGCCCGTGTCGGCTCGACGTGAGGTAGGCGTTCGCGACGGGGAGCACGTCCTCTTCGAAGCGCGGCGGCGCGCTCCAGTCGCAGCGATCGCCGGGCTCGGGGCAGGTGCTCCGGTCCGCGAGGTAGACGTACGCGAACGCACCTTGGTAGGCGAGCACGGCCGAGTAGTCGTCCTCGCTCACGGTGAGCTGCGGCGCGCGCACGCGGAAGCCGACCGCGTCGAGCACGGCGGGCGGGTCGGTCTCGGGGTCGGTGCCCAGCGCGTGCTCGTCGTCGTGCTGAACCGGGGTGTGGCCGTGGTCGGCGATGACGACGATCCAGGTGTCGTCCAGCAAGCCCTCGCGACGGTAGGCCTCGAAGATCCGCGCGAGGCCGGGCGCGATGACCTCCTCGAGGTGACGCTGCTGGACCTCGAGGGGCGGGTCGGAGGCGTGCGTGATGAGATCGACGCCCGGGAAGTACGCGAGCTGTACGTCCGGGATGCCGTGTGCCGCGAAGCCGCCGAGGATGGGGCCCACCGACTCCTCGTCCATCTCGATGTACGCCTCGGCCGAGAAGCCCGCGCCGCCGAAGAGGCCCTCGGGGATGACGCTCAGCACCTGAAACAGGTCGAGGCCGTTCGGGGTGGTGAGCAGATCGGCCCCGCGATGGATCGGTAGCAACGACACATGTGAACGTACATCGGCGCGCTCGAAGAGCGTGGCCACCTGCACCTGGCGGCCGAGCCAGCCCTCGGTGAAGCTCTGCAAGGTGTGGGTCGCCCCCGTCACTGACACCGGCGCGGGCGCGTGGAAGCGGCGCTCGGTGCGGTCGAACCACTCGTTGCCCGGCACGCCGGTCTCCGCCGGCGGCGCGCCCGTGACCACGGTGGCCCACGCGGCCATCGTGGTGGAGGGGAGGGTGGTGAGCACGTCGGGCGGCGCGTAGCCGTGCCGATAAGTGCGCGCCCCCGTCGCCGGACCGAGGAGTCGGGCGAGGCTCGGCAGCCGCCCGGCCGCGAGCGCGGCGTGCAGCGCTCCGTCGCCGACCCCGTCGAGCGCGATGATCAAGACCCGCTCGCCTCCTCGAATGGGCCGCATCTGCGGCTGCAGCCTCGTCTCGCCACCCTGCGCGGCCATCTCGGCCGCCTCGCCCAGCGGCACGGCGCACCCGGTCGTGGTGCCCGCGGAGAGCAGGCACACGAACAGGAGGCACGCCGCCTGCGGCAAGGCGCGACGAGCGGGGCGAAGCGCCACTTCGGGAGTGGGGAGAGAAGCTGAATGATCTCGCGGCCGGAGCACGCAGGGGAGGGGCATGTGCCACGGCACTGCAATCCTGACGCCGCGGTCGGATCCCATGTCACGCGCGGTCCGATAAGCTCGCCTCCCATGGCCTCCGCGCGTCGCTCCACGCTCTACTTCGTCACCCTGGTCGTCTTCGGCGGTCTCGCCGCGGCGGGCTGGTGGTGGTGGCACGGTCCGCGAGCGGAGGGCCTCGCGCGCGAAGAGGCGGCCGGGCACCTCGCGCGGCTCGAGCTCTGCTGGCTCGGCGAAGTGGGGCTCACGGCGGAC
The DNA here is from genome assembly GCA_040218145.1 of Sandaracinaceae bacterium. GTDB lineage: Bacteria > Myxococcota_A > Polyangia > Polyangiales > Sandaracinaceae > JAVJQK01. The sequence goes on from JAVJQK010000107.1 coordinate 21,813, forward strand.
GAGGGGCTCGCGCGCGCGACCGGGAGCGCGCTCCGCGAGGCGGTGACGCAGAGCGACTGGCCTGCGCGCTGCGAGCCGCATCGACAGAGCCTCCGTGGCGCGCTGGCGGAGGCGAAGCTGGACGCGACCGCCTTCGACGCCGCGATCCCGATCGCGTGGGGCGAGGACGGGTGGCGCGCCCCGCTCCGCCGCGCGCTCGACGCGGCCCGCGCGCTCGAGCTGCCCGCGTCGGAGGCGGGCGACGTCACGCCCCCGCCGGCGCCCTTCGCGGCGCCCACGCTCGACGCTCTGCCTCGCCTCGCGCCCGCCACCGAGCGCGCGTTCGAGGACGCGCCCGCGGTCTCCTTCGTGCTGGGCACCCCCGAAGCCGAGACCACCGCGGCGCAGATCTGCGCCCTCGCCGACTCGGGCCCCGACCTGGCCTGCGGCGCCCCGTTCCGCATCGAAGGTCGCGCGTCGCTCCGGCCCCTCCCCCGCGAGGCGGGCGCGCCGGTCCGCGTCTTCGACCTGCTCTCCGCGGCCGACGGGACCGACGCGGGGACCCTGCGCGACGCGTCCGGCGAGAGCGCCTCGGACACGCTGCGCCCGGCCCTCGTCCGGCCGGACGCCGTGATCGGCTGGCGGCTCCAGCAGGTGGGCAAGCCGCTCCTCGCGGTGCGGCTCCGCGGCGACGCGGAGGACACGCGGGAGCTCGACGCGCCCTTCGTCGGCGCCGGGCCGGTCGACGCGCTGATGGCGCCCGGGTTCAGCGCGGTGCGCTGGGAGGAGCCGGGCAAGCGCGCGCTCGTGCTCGCGTACCCGTGGACCGGTGACTTCCCCGGGGCGCCGCGAGCGCTCGAGGCGGTCGGGCTCCTCCGCGCCGCGTGCACGCTCGGAGACGCGAGCGCGCTCGTGAGCGACGAAGCCGGGGCCGCGGTGGTCGACGTCTGGACCGGGGTCGACCACGCGCGCCATCGGGTCGAGGCGGCGGGGACGCGGCCGCGTTGCCTGCCGGGCGCGGTCTCTTTCCTGGACGAATCCGACGGGGAGGTGACGGTGACGCGCTGCGACGCGGCGGGATGCGAGGCGACGCAGGCCAGGCCGGCCCCGCCGTGGGAGGGCCCGTGGCAGACGCGCTCGATCGATCTGGGGACGTCGCTGCTGCACGTCTTCCATGGCGAGGGGCTGCCCACCTTCGCGCGCGTGGGCGAGGGCGCGCTGCACCTGCTCGTCGACGCGCCGGTCGGCGAGCCGCTGCTCCTGCCTCACCGCGGCGGCGCGATGCTGGTGTTCGCGAGCGGCGACGCGACGCGCGCCGTCGTGATCGACGCCGAGGGGGCCGGGAGGGCGCCTCTCCTCAGCGGGCCTTCCGGTAGCTGACCCGGAAGCGCAGGTCCGAGGGCAGGCGCGGGCTCTGCATCAGCACGTCGAGGTTGAGGTGCTGACCGTCGGGCTGAGGGATGAGGAAGTTGTACTGCATCCCGTCGGTGGCCCGGAACTGCTGCTCGATGCCGCCGTCGGGTCGAAAGAGCTGCGTCATGCGGGCGCGCACGCCGCTGTGACTGAAGACGTTCTGCGCCTGCCCCGGCGGCGTCTCGAAGGTCCGGCCGCCCTCGCCGCCGAACTCGACCCGGATCTGGCTCGGCGCGGCCTGGATCGTGATGGCGGTCGGGACCTGCGTCGACTCCGCGATGCGCGCCCGCGCGAGCCGCTGGATGTCCGGCGTCAGCGTGGAGATCGCCTGCTCGACGGTCTGCTGCACCCGCTGCTGGTTCTCCTGCAGGGAGCCCTCGAGCTGCCAGGTGCCGTTGAGGGCCGCGTTCGGCTGCGGGTTCTGCCCCGCGCTCGGCTGGGCGAAGAAGATCGCGCCCATCGCGGCGATCCCCGCCGCGAGGCCGAGGGTGAGGGGCGCGGAGCTCGAGAGTGCCTGGGCGTGTCGCATCGTCGTGTCCGAGGGTACGGCGGGAGGCGCCGGGAGGGTAGGGGCTATCCTTCGGCTGACGTACGCGCGCGCGCCTCGATTCACTCCTTCGAGGCGGGCTGCCAGCGGAGCACGGGCTTGCGGGCGGCGCGGGTCTCGTCCAGGCGGCGGTGCCGGGTCACGTGCGGAGCCGTCTTGACCTTCTCGGGGTCCGACTGGGCCTCGTCGCTGATCTCCTTCATCGCCTGGACGAAGCGATCGAGCGTCTCCTTGGTCTCGGTCTCGGTGGGCTCGACGAGCATCGCGCCCTTCACCACGAGCGGGAAGTAGACGGTCGGCGCGTGGAAGCCGTGGTCGACGAGGCGCTTGGCGACGTCCATCGTCGTCACGCCCGTCTCCTTGAGGTGCTTGTCGCTGATGATGACCTCGTGCATGCAGACCTGGTCGAAGGCCACGTGCCAGGTCTCGCCGAGCTCCGCGCGGAGGTAGTTGGCGTTGAGCACGGCCAGCTCGGTCGCCCGCTGGAGCCCCTCGGCGCCCATCTCGCGGAGGTACGCGTAGGCGCGGACCATCATGCCGAAGTTGCCGTAGAACGAGCGGAGGCGCCCGATGGTCTGCGGCCGCTCGTAGTCGAGGAAGTAGGTGCCGTCGTCCTTGCGCTCGACCGTGGGCGAGGGCGCGAAGGGGGCGAGGGTCTTCTTGTAGGCGACCGGGCCACACCCGGGGCCGCCGCCGCCGTGGGGGGTGGTGAAGGTCTTGTGCAGGTTGAACTGCATCACGTCGATGCCGAGGTCGCCCGGGCGGGCGCGCCCCATCAGCGCGTTGAGGTTGGCGCCGTCGCCGTAGACCAGCGCCCCCTTGTCGTGGAGCATCTGGGCGATCTGCGGCAGCTCCCGCTCGAACAGCCCGACCGTGTTCGGGTTGGTGAGCATGATGGCCGCGACGTCGTCGTCGACGTGCGAGGCGAGCTGCTCCGCGTGCACGACGCCGTCCTCGCCGGCCGGGAAGGGCACCGCCTTGAGGCCGTTGAGCGCACAGGACGCCGGGTTGGTGCCGTGCGCGGTCTCGGGGATGAGGACCTTCTTGGGGCTGCGGCCCTGGGCCTCGTGCCACTTGCGGATCATCATCAGGCCGGTCAGCTCGCCCTGCGCGCCCGCGGCGGGCTGGAGCGTGACGCGATCGAGCCCGACCACCTCGGCGAGGCCGCGCTCGAGCCGGTACATCAGCTCGAGGGCGCCCTGCCACATGCGCTCCGGGGCGTAGGGGTGAAGCCGCGCGAAGCCGGGCAGGCGGGCCGCCCACTCGTTGACCTTCGGGTTGTACTTCATCGTGCAGGACCCGAGCGGGTACATCACGTTGTCGATGGCGTAGTTCGACTGGCTCAGGCGCACGTAGTGGCGGAAGGCCTCGGGCTCGCTCACCTCGGGGAGGTGGGCCGTCTCGGTGCGGTGCAGGTCGCCGAAGAGCGCGGCGGGGTCGGCCGCCGGCACGTCGAGCGACGGGCTGGACGATCCATCGCGGCCTGGCGTGCCGCGCTCGAAGATGAGCGGCTCGTCGAAGGCGAAACCCGGTGTGACGCTGCCCGGCATGCTCGTGACCTCCTTGGGGGACCCCGAAGACATGGGGTCACCGCGGCGCGAACCGTAGGGGGCGCTCTCGATGGGCGCAAGGGAGGCATGTGCGGCTTCCCGGCTCGATTTGGGCGTTGATCTGAAACCCCTCCGCAGTAGTCTGCGTCGCCATGCGGACGATGCTCCTCTGCGCCTCCTTCCTCCTCGCCCTCGGCTGCGGCGGTGGCCGATACGGCTACGACCGGACCTATTCGACCTACGGCGAGGAGGGCCGCTACTTCGAGCAGCAGGTGGAGCTGTCCTACGAGGACGTGCGCCGCTTCCCGGATCGCCACGCCGAGGACCTGCTCGGGTGGTTCGGCACGGTGCAGGAGATCGTCGATCTGAACCGGGAGACCGGCGAGGCGCGCCTCCGGCTCCAGCTGCGGCCCCACCAGGACCGGCACCTCTGCAGCGACGAGACGGCCGGATCGTGCCGGGTCACGGTGGCCGAGCGCCCGATCGGGCCGTTCGAGGTGCTGCTCACCGTGCGCGCGGAGGACCTCCACGACGGGCCCGAGCGGCTCTGGGTCGGCTCGCTGGTGAAGGTCTACGGGCACGTGATGGACGCGGGCAACGAGGAGACGGGCCCGGTGATCCAGGCCGAGCACTACCGCCACTGGCCTCACGGCACCTTCGTGACCACCGCGGCCCGCGGCTCGATGCGCCGGTGACGCGCGCTCTGGCCCCACTCGCGCTCGTGTGGCTCGTCGGCTGCGGCGCCAACGCGCCGACCTACGCCGGGTGCACCGACGATCTCGACTGCGCCAGCGCGTCCGACGCCTGCTACCGCGTCCTCTTCACCCGGACCGACGGGAGCGAGGCCGACGGATCGTTCTGCAGCCTGGAGTGCGCGTCGGACACCGACTGCCCCGAGGACGGCGCCTGCGTCGCGCTCGACGGCGACCCCGAGCGGCGCTTCTTCTGCGCCGATCGCTGCGCCGCCTCGGCGGACTGCTACGCGGGCCTCGCGTGCACCGCGGTCGAGGGCGCCGACCGATCCATGCAGCTCTGTCTTCCGTAGAGTCACCCGGAACAGCGATTCATGACAAAACCCCTCGGCCCTCGACGCGCGACTCGGCGTCACTCCTCCTCGAAATACTCGAGGTATTCCTCGTCGTCGTTCCTTGATTCGCGCGCCGATGGCTCGCGGGGTTTTGCCAAT
>JAVJQK010000108.1 GCA_040218145.1 Sandaracinaceae bacterium
GGCGGTGTGAGGACGAAGGGTGTCAGGTCGATACCTGGGTCGCCTCGGACTGGATGAGTCACATGCTCCGGATCACCGAAGAAGCGATCGTTTGGCTGCGCTCGATGAAGCCGATCTGGGAAGAGGTCGCGAAGCACGACAGGAACCTCGCTCGGCAGATGCGTGACAGCGCGGCGAGCGTGGTGGGGAACCTGGCCGAGGGCGAGAAGCGGGTCGGAGGGCACGAGCGCGAGCGGTTCGGCACGGCCTACGGGTCGGCCGGTGAGACCCGGGTGTGGCTGCTCTCGGCCGCCGCGCTGGGATACGTGAGCGACGAGATGGTCGAAGGGCCCGCGGACTGGGCGGACAAGGCGCGCGCGACGATGTGGAAGTTGATGCATCGCGGGTGAGCCAAGCGAGGGGGGGCTCCGGCTTCGGTCGGAGTCACCCTTCGCGATCTCCGCTGAGCTCCGGGGAGACGCGCCTCCACGCCGCTGCACTTCGCTTCCGCCGCCGCTTCCGCTTCCGCCGCCGCTTCCGCCGCCTCTTCCGCTTCCGCCGCCTCTTTCGCTTCCGCCGCCTCTTTCGCTTCCGCCGCCTCTTTCGCTTCCGCCGCCTCTTTCGCTTCCGCCGCCTCTTCCGCTTCCGCCGCCTCTTCCGCTTCCGCCGCCTCTGCCGCATCCGCCGCCGCTTGCGCCTCCGCTGCCGCCGCCGCTTGCGCCTCCGCTGCCGCCGCCGCTGCCGCCGCCGCTTGCGCCTCCGCTGCCGCCGCCACTGCCGCCGCCGCTTGCGCCTCCGCTGCCGCCTCCGCTGCCGCTCCGTTGCCGCCTCCGCTGCCCCTCCCGCTCCCTCAGGCGCGGAGGCGCTCGGGTTGGCCTCGGATTCGGTTTCCGGCCGCGTAGGGGTTGCGATTCCACCCCCTGCGGCGTCAGGATTGGCACGTGCACGCCCTCGGAACGCTACTGACCGGGTTCCTCCTGGTCGGGTTCCTCCCCGGCTTCGTCGAGCTCGGTGAGGACATGCTGCACCTCGCGATTGAGGGCCACACGCTGCACACGACCGACCACGACGGCGAGGACGAGCAGCCGTCGCATGGCTGTGACGACTGCACGCACTGCGTGTCCTGTCACGGGCAAGGAACGGCGTTCCTCGTGGCCGTGACGGCGCCCGTGCCCGGAGCCATGACCGTCGCCGACTCGGGCGACCGCTGGCACGTGGCTGGCGTCGCCCTCGATGGCGTGCGCGCGCGCCTCGATCGACCTCCGCAGGCCTGAGCCAGCAGCTCGGCGGGAGTGGTCCGTCCGACGGACCCGAGCTGCCCCGGGTTGGCGCCCTCTTGGGCGCCCAGGCGTGGTTTGTCGACATGGAGGTGACCTGTGGATGCAGGTCGAATCGTGCTCGCCGCGGTGGTCGCGGCGTTCATCGGGGTGCCCGCGCACGTCGCGGCACAGGAACGAGATTCGTACGGCGCAGTCTCCTTGGAGGCGCTGCTTCGGCACGCGGAGACGCGGGCGCCAGCGATGGTCGTCGCGCGCTCCCGACTGGGGCTGGTGCGCGAGGAGGAGGGCGCCGCGGAGTCACCGTTCCCGGCGAATCCGCGGGCGATGGTCGCGGCGGGTCCTCGGTTCGACGACTCGGGCGCGGCGGACGTCGACGTCACAGTCCAGCTCTGGCAGCCCATCGAGATCGCCGGCGAGCAGGGTGAGCGCCAGCGGGTCACTCGGGCGCGGCGCGAGCGCCTGTCGAGCGAGCTCGAGGCGGTTCGATGGGACGTGCATCGACAGCTCCACGCGACGTTTCACCTCGCGCTCCTCGCGCGAGAGCAGGTCGAGGTCAGCCAGCTCGTAGTCGAGTTCCAGGAACGAATGCTCGATGTGGCGCGGCGTCGCGTGGCGAGCGGAGACGCTTCGCCGCTGATCGAGCCGATCGCCCAAGTCGAGGTCGCTCAGGCGCGGCAGATGCAGATCGCGGCGCGCGGCCGCTACCGCGTTCTTCAGGTTCGGCTCGCCGAAATCGCGGGCTGGTCCACGAGCACGCCGCCCGCTCCGGCCGGTCAGCTCGGTGCGCCTCGCGCGCTCCCCGCGCTCGAGCGTCTCGTCGAGATCGCGCGCGAGCATCAACCCCGGCTCGCTGCGCTGCGGGCTGCGGTCGGCGAGTCGCGCGCACGCGTCAGCCTCGCCCATCGTGACGCGTGGCCCGAGCCCACCCTCGGCGTGGGCTTCGCACGGGAGGGAGCCCCCAACGGTACCCCCGATTGGATCGTCACTGGACGCCTCATGCTCCCGCTTCCCTTCTGGCAGCGGAATCAGGCGGGTATCGGTCGCGAAGAGGGGCGCCTCGACGTCGCCGAGGCCCAACGCGACGCCGCCGAGCTCGTTCTCCCGGCGCGCGTCGCCCGGTTGGCGGTGGAGGTCTCGACCTCCGCTGAGCAGGTGCAGGTCTACCAGGAGGACGTCCTGCCCCGCTTCGAGCAGAACCTGGAGCTACTCGCCCGCGCCTTCGAGCTCGGTGAGATCGACCTGATGCGTCTCTCGCTCGCGCGGGAGCGGCTCCTGAGCGCGCGGCTTGCGGCGCTCGACGTCCAGGCCGCCTACTACCGGGCGCTCGCCGAGCTCGAGGCGTTCATGGGCGCGCACCCTTGGGCGCGCGAAGAGCATCACGGAGCAGGATCGTGAGGCGGAAGCTCATGTGGGTCGCCGCGGTCGCGCTCGTCGGCTGCGGCACCGGCCAGAGCCACGACGACGAAGAAGGACACGCTGAGCACGAAGAGGCGTTCTCGGAGGTCGTCGAGATCTCGGACTCGGCGGCCGAGCGCGCGGGGATCCGGATCGAGACCGCAGAGGACTCGGCTCTGTTCGGGGGCGTGGAAGTGCCGGCGGAGATCCAGCTCGACCCCGACCGCACGGCGCATGTGTCCTCGATCGTGCAAGGGCAGATCGCCGACGTCGCCGTGAGCATCGGTGCGCGCGTGGAGGCCGGCGATACGCTCTGCGTCCTGCGGAGCGTCGCGCTCGGGGAGACGCGCGCCGATTTGGCCGAGGCGCGCGCGGATCTCGAGGTCGCACGCGCCAATCACGAGCGACAGCGCGAGCTCCAGGAAGCGGGCATCGGCGCCCGGCGGAATCTCATCGAAGCGCAGGGCGCGCTCGAGCGTGCACGCGCACGTCAGTCGGGGCTTCTGAGCCGAGCCCGTGTGTACGGGGGGGGTGGTCGTGGCTCGCAGGCCGTGATTCAGAGTCCGATCTCGGGAGAGGTCCTGCAGCGCCACGCGACGCGCGGAGAGGTCGTCGAGCCTGGCACCACCCTCTTCGTGATCGCCGACCTGTCGGAGGTGTGGGTGATGGGCCAGGTCTTCGCGCAGGACGTCTCAGCCGCGCGCTTGGGAGCGCCCGGTCGGCTCACGCTGCGCAGTCTGCCGGGACGAGACTGGTCGGGTCCGCTCGACTACGTCTCGCCCGCGCTGGACGAGCACACGCGAACGCTGCCCGTGCGCATCACGATGGGCAACGAGGACCGAATGCTGCGCCCGGGGCTGTTCGGCGTGCTGCGCCTGCCGGGGGCGGAGAACGCGCCGGAGGTGCCCGTGATCGAAGCGGCGGCGGTCCAGGACATCGAAGGCGAGGACTACGTCTTCGTCCCCGAGAATGACGACCACTATCGCGCGGTGGCCGTGCGCACGGGTCGTCGGGAGGGACCGCGAGTGGAAGTGCTCGACGGCCTCAGCCCGGGCGACCGCTACGTGGCCGCTGGCGCCTTCGTCCTGAAGTCCGCGGCGCTGAGCGGTGAGCTCGCCGAGCACGAGCATTGAGGAGGCGAAGATGATCGAACGCATCGTCGACTTCTCGGTTCGCAACCGCTTCCTGGTGATCCTCTTCGTGCTCGCCGTGGGCGCGATGGGCGTGCGGGCGGCGCGCGAGCTCCCCATCGACGCCGTCCCCGACGTCACCAACGTCCAGGTCCAGGTGCTCACACAAGCTCCTGCGCTTGGACCGCTCGAGATCGAGCGCTTCATCACGTTCCCGGTGGAATCCGTGATGAGCGGGCTCCCGCAGCTCGAGGAGGTCCGCAGCGTCTCGCGCTTCGGGCTGAGCGCCGTGACGCTCGTCTTCGAAGAGGGAACGGACATCTATTTCGCACGACAGCTCGTCCAGGAGCGGCTGGCGGAGGCACGCGAGTCGATCCCGTCCGAGTACGGGACGCCCGAGATGGGTCCCGTGAGCAGCGGCCTCGGAGAGATCTACATGTTCGAGGTCCGCGGCGACCCGGCATGCGAGGGCGAAGACACACCCGAGTGCTGGTCGTTGATGGAGCTTCGAGAGGTCCTCGACTGGACGATCGCCTACCAGCTCCGGTCGGTCGACGGCGTCGTGGAGGTCAACACCTTCGGCGGTGAGCTGAAGACCTACGAGGTGCAAGTCGACCCGGTGCTGCTCCGCGCCTTCGGCCTGGGGCTCAACGACGTCTTCGACGCGCTCGAGCGCAACAACGTCAGCGCTGGGGGTGGCTACGTCGCTCACGCGGGCGAGCAGCGGTTGATCCGCGCGGACGGCCTGCTCAGCTCTCTGTCCGACGTGCGCGCCGTGGTCGTCAGCACCCGCGACGACGGGACTCCGATCCGAATCGCCGATATCGGCGACGTCCACCTCGCTCCGATGATCCGACAAGGTGGGCTCACGCGCGACGGGCGAGGCGAAACGGTCAGCGGCATCGTCATGATGCTCATCGGCGCCAACTCCCGCGAGGTCTCGCGCGCCGTGGACGAGCGCATCGACGAGCTTCGCGGCTCGTTGCCCGAGGGGGTGACGATCGACACCTACTACGACCGCACGGAGCTCGTCGATCGCACCGTGCGCACGGCGGCGACGAACCTCATCGAGGGCGGCGTGCTCGTGATCGTCGTGCTGCTCCTGCTGCTCGGCAACATGCGCGGGGGCCTCCTGGTGGCGGCCGTGATCCCGCTGAGCATGCTGGCCGCGCTGATCGGGATGAACCTGCTCCGGGTCTCGGGGAACCTGATGAGCCTCGGCGCGCTCGACTTCGGGATCCTGGTGGACGGGGCCGTTGTCGTCGTCGAGCACGTGGTGCTCGCGCTCTCCAAACGAAAACCTCCGCACAGTCCGACGACCATTCGCCAGGCGGCGCGCGAGGTTGCCCGGCCCGTGCTCTTCGCGGTCTCGATCATCATGCTCGTCTACGTCCCTATCCTCACGCTGCAGGGGATCGAGGGGAAGATGTTCCGGCCGATGGCGATCACGGTGCTGCTCGCCCTCGGCGCGTCTGTCGTGCTCGCGCTCACGCTCATGCCAGCGGCGAGCACGTTCCTCTTCGCCAAGGTGGAGCTGAAGGAGCGCGAGACCTGGCTCATGCGCCAGGCGCGGCGCGTCTACGAGCCGTTGCTCGATCGCGCCCTGGGCCACCCCGCCATCCCGATCGGCCTCGCGATGCTCCTCGTCGTGGGGGCCGGGCTGGTCGCTCCCACCCTGGGGGCCGAGTTCGTACCGCGGCTCGACGAGGGCGCCATCGCGATGCACGCGATGCGGCTACCGTCGGTCTCCCTCGAGGAGTCGGTGGCGGCGACCACGCGGGTCGAGCAAGTCCTGCTCGAGCGCTTCCCGGACGAGGTCCGGACCGTCGTCTCCCGCACCGGCCGTCCGGAGATCGCGACCGACCCGATGGGGGTCGAGCTCAGCGACATCTACGTCCTGCTCCATCCGCCCGACCAATGGACGCGAGCCAGCAGCAAGGAGGAGCTCGTCGCCCAGCTCGGCGAGGTCCTCGAGGCGGAGGTTCCCGGCCAGGCGTACGCCTTCTCGCAGCCGATCGAGATGCGCACCAACGAGCTGCTCGAGGGTGTCCGGGCCGATGTCGCGATCCTGATCTACGGTGACGATCTCGCCGAGCTCGCGCGAGCCGGTGACGTCGTCTCTCGTGTGCTCGGGAGCGTCGAGGGCGCGGAGGACGTGCTCGTCGACCAGGTCGAGGGGCTGCCGTTCCTGAACGTCATCGTGGACCGGACGTCCATCTCCCGGTACGGGGTCGACGCGAGGGATGTCACCGGCGCGGTGTCGAGCATCGCCGGACATCCCGTCGGGACGGTGTTCGAGGGGCAGCGACGCTTCGCGCTTCAGGTTCGGCTGCCAGAGAGCTCGCGCTCCGATGTCGAGGCCATCCGACGGATTCCCATCGCTTTGCCCAACGGCGGAACCGTGCCCCTCGGCGAGCTCGCGACGGTCGAAGAGGACGAGGGACCGGCGAGCGTCGGCCGCGAAGCGGTGCGCCGGCGCCTCACCATCCAGGTCAACGTACGTGGTCGGGACGTTGCGGGCTTCGTCAGCGAGGCGCAGGAGCGAATCCGCGACGAGGTGGATCTGCCGGACGGCTACTTCATCGAGTGGGGCGGTCAGTTCGAGAACCTGCAGGAGGCGACCGAGCGGCTCGCCATCGCAGTGCCCGTGGTTCTCCTGCTCATCTTCGTGCTGCTCTACCTGACCTACGGAGCGGCGCGTCCTGCCGCGCTCGTGTACCTGAACGTACCGATCGCGGCCACGGGCGGCGTGTTCGCGTTGGCCGCACGAGGGATGCCGTTCTCGATCAGCGCCGCGGTCGGATTCATCGCGCTCTTCGGCATCGCGGTGCTCAACGGAGTCGTGCTCGTCTCCACGATTCGAGACCTCCAAAAGGAGGGGGGCACGCTCGCCGAGGCCACGTCGCGGGCGGCGCGCGCACGGCTGCGTCCGATCCTGATGACCGCGCTGACCGACGCCCTCGGGTTCCTCCCGATGGCCGTATCCACCAGCGCGGGCGCCGAGGTGCAGCGACCCCTGGCGACCGTGGTCATCGGCGGGCTCGTGACGTGCACACTGCTCACGCTCTTCGTGCTCCCGGCGGTGTACGCACGGCTGGGGGGCGCGGTCACCTCCCGCGACTCCCTGCCGGGCTTGGAGCCACAGCCTCAGGCGTGAACGAGCGATGAAGCGAACCCGCTACCACCTCAGCCGGATGGACTGCTCCTCGGAGGAGCGGATGGTCCGGATGTCGCTGGACGACATTCCGGAGATCGAGCACCTCGAGTTCGATCTCGACGCGAGAACCGTGGACGTCGTCCACCACGGCCCGCGTGAGGCGATCGAGAGGGCCCTGGCAGGTCTGGAGCTCGGCGCGTCCGAGATCGAGAAGGACGACGACGTGTCGGTCGACGAGGTCGGTGGCGCGTCGGACACGTCCGAACGCGGGCCGTTGATGGGGGCGCTGGTCATCAATGGCGTGCTCTTCTTCGGCGAGCTCGCCGCGGGGCTCGTCTTCGCCTCGATGGGCCTCGTTGCCGACTCGCTCGACATGCTCGCAGATGCGCTGGTCTACGCATTGAGCCTGGCCGCCGTCGGCGGCAGCACGACGCGCAAGAAGAGGCTGGCGGCGTCCAGCGGCTATCTGCAGCTCGCACTCGCGCTCTTCGGTCTCATCGAGGTCGTGCGGCGCTTCATCGCGCCGGAGGAGAGGCCCGACGTCTGGGCCATGATCGCGGTCTCACTCGTCGCCTTGGCTGGCAACGTTGCGACCCTGTGGCTCCTCCGGCGCGCACGACGCGGTGACGCACACATCGAAGCGAGCTGGATCTTCACGTCCAACGACGTGAAGGTGAACCTGCTCGTGATCGTCGCGGCGCTCCTCGTGTGGTGGAGCTCGTCGAGCGTTCCGGACCTCATCGTCGGCGGGCTGATCTTCCTCATCGTCGCCAGCGGCGCGCGGCGCATCCTCGCGCTCGCACGCCGGCCCGGAGCGAACTGAACGCCGCTCGCGCCGGTTGACACATGAATATGGCGTCATATGTTCATGTCATGGCTGAGCCCGAAGTCGTAGCCCTGTCGCAAAGCGAGGCCGAGCGTCTCGCGAGGACCTTCAAAGCTCTCGGGGATCCAGGCCGGCTGGTGCTCGTCAGCCTGCTCGCGAACGAGGAGCTCTGCGTTCACGAGATTGCGGAGCGGCTCGGGCGCGAGCAGTCGGCAGTGTCGCACCAGCTCCGCGTCCTTCGCGATCGCCAGCTCGTGCGAACGCGGCGGGAGGGGCGGCACATCTACTACGAGCTGGCCGACGGCCACGTCCGGGATCTGTTCGAGGTCGCGCTCGCGCACGTCTCGCACACGGAGGAGGAATCCCGATGAGCGTGACCTGGGATCAGGCGCTCTTCTACGCCAACCTCGCCGCTCAGGGGCTCCTCCTGCTCGGAGCCGTCTGGTGCATCGCGTTTCCAAAGCGGCGCCTCTATCCGATGACGAAGAAGGGGCCCGTCTACTACGCGATGTGGCTGCTCTTCTACTTCGCCTTCCTCAGCAATCCGGTCCTCGCGATCGCGGACTGGAACACGGGTCCGTGGACGAGCGAGTGGCGCTTCGTGATCGGAGGTCCCCTCGTCGTGCTGGGCGGCGCGTTCGTCACGTGGGGGATGGCGACCCTCGGCCTGAAGAACACGTCCGGACTGCGGGACGGCTTCGTGGCTCGCGGTCCCTATCTCTTCTCGCGCAACCCTCAGTACGTCGGCGACATCCTCATCTTCACGGGCGTCACCGTCATCGCGAACTCCGAGGTCGCCCTGATCACGCACTTCCTGACGTCGCTCGTCTTCGTGCTCGCGCCGCTCGCCGAGGAACCGTGGCTCGAGGAGCAGTACGGCGAGCAGTACGAAGACTACCGACGACGCGCACCCAGGTTCCTGTGAGGGGAAGGCCAGCCATGCCCGACAACACCGATTGGGACGGCTTCGCGAGCCGCTACGACCGGATCGTCCGCCTCTTCGACCGTGCCTACCCGGAGGTCCGTCGACGCCTGGCGCGGGACCTCGACGGCGCGGAGCACGTGCTCGAGATCGCCGCTGGCACCGGACAGTTCACGTTCGACCTCGCGGACGTGGCCGGCGAGGTCGTGGCGACCGACTACTCGCGAGAGATGGTCGAGCACATCCGCGCGAGGGTGAGCGAACACGGGGTGCAGAACGTCCGTGCCGACCAGCAGAGCGCGTATGAGCTCGACTTCGACGACCGCAGCTTCGATGGGGTGTTCTGCGCCAACGGGCTGCACGTCATGGAGCGCCCCGAGACGGCGCTCGCGGAGATGCGGCGGGTGCTCGTCCCGGATGGGGTGCTCATCGTGCCCACTTTCCTGCATGGCGCAGGGCGTTTCGAGCGTGGGTTGTCTCGGACGCTGAGCGTGTTCTCATCCTTCGTGGCGCACACCCGGTTCAGCCTGGACCAGCTCGGAAGTCTGGTGGAAGAGGCGGGGTTCGACGTCACCTCCGCAGAGGAGCTGCCCGGGCTCCTTCCCATCGGCTACGTCGTCGCGAGGCGGACGTCATGAACGCGACCGTCGAAACGGCACGGCTGCGTGGTCGTCGAGGCATCGAGCGATGAGTCACGACCACGACCACCATCACGGCCCGACACCCGAGCGCGCGCTCTGGGTCGCGATCGTGCTCAACGGGGCGTTCCTCGTGCTCGAGGCGGTGGCCGGCTGGTGGCTCGACTCGCTCGCCCTGCTGGCTGACGCAGGACACATGGTCTCGGATGTCGGGGCACTCACGGTTGCGCTCATCGCCGTGCGGCTGCGTCACCGTAAGCCGAACGACGGCTACACGTTCGGTCTCCGCCGCGCCCCGGTGCTCGGGGGGCTCATCAACGCCGTCGCCCTGGTCGCCATCGTGGTGTTCATCTGCGTCGAGGCGATGGACCGGTTCGCGGCTCCGCCGACCCCCGATGGCGTCGGGGTCTTGGTGACCGGTGTCGCGGGTCTCGCGGTCAACCTCGTGAGCGCTTGGTATCTCGCACGAAGCCGCGACCGCTCTGTGAACACCCGGGGCGCGATTCTGCACCTGCTCGCCGACGCGCTTGGCTCCGTCGCTGCCATCGTCTCGGCCGTTGCTCTTCTCGCATGGAACGCGCCCCTCGCGGACCCGATCGCGAGCGTCGTCATCGCCGTGCTCATCCTCGTGGGCTCGACGCCGCTCCTCCGCGACACCGTGCGCATCCTCCTCCAGCGCGCGCCCTCGGACCTCGACGTAAACGAGCTCCGCACCGTGCTCGAGGCGGAGCCGAGTGTACGTTCGGTGAACGACCTTCACCTCTGGGAGCTCGCCTCGGGTGAGCCGGTGCTCAGTGCGATGCTGATCGTCGACGAGGAGGGGCTCCTCGAGGCCAATCGACTCTGCGACCGGCTTCGCGCCACACTTCGGAAGCGCTTCGAGGTCGGCCACGCCACGCTCGAGTGCCGGCGGGACGAGGCCCCAGACTGTGCGCTGACGGAGAACACGATGGCAGAACATGCATGACACGCCGGGGGCGGCGCTCGATGCAGACAAGATCGGCCTGCCGGTTCTCGTGCTGGCGACCGCTGCGGGCGTGATGAGCCGCCGCTTTCCGCGCGACCGGCTCTCGCGACGCAGACGGTGATCGGCCGCTGCGATCGCCCCCGCGCCGCGCTTCGGGACCGCGTCTCGGCCTCGCGGGTTCGGCGCGGAACGCGGTGGCGGGTTCGGGGGCATGGACGCCGGGCGCAGGACGACGGAGGCGCTTAGCACAGAGCGTGCGAGGGGGTCCAAAACAAGGCTTGCCAGGGGAGTCGCGGCCCGGATACCATCGTCGGGCTTCGGGGGCGTAGGGCCCACAACTGCGCGGAGTCCCTTCGTTTTTCGGGCTTCCGCCCGTCGGCGTCACCGCCAGTGGGGACAGATCGTCGACGCCCCCGATCGGATAGGGAGACCGATGGCGTCGCAGACCGTTTCGCACCTCTTGGGGACCCTTCAGCAGGACCCCGACAACGACGAGGCGCTCCAAGGGATCGCCGCCCTCGCGGGGGACGGCTCCGAGGCGCTGGACCAAGCCTCGGTCCAGATGCTCGACACCGCGCGCCAGGGGCACGACCAGCGCCTGGAGTACCGCGCGGTGGCGCAGATCCTGGACGTCGAGGCGCGCGTCTGGGCGCACGACGATCCGGACCGCGCGGCCACGTTCCTCAAGGAGCTCGGCCACATCTATCGCGAGGAGCTGCTCGACGACGGACGCGCGAAGGACGCCTACGAGCGCGCGCTCGAGCTGCGCCCGGGCGACGACGACGTCCAGGAGGCGATCGGGCAGATCGACCAGGCCGCCGAGCGCTGGAGTGACTTCGCCCGCCGCTTCATCGAGGAGGCCGAGAGCAGCACCGACAACCCGTCGATGCGCTCCTCGCTGCTCGTCAGCGCCGCGTCGCTCATCTGGAAGTACAAGGACGAGGCGGCCGAGGAGGTCGACGACCTTTTCCGGCAGGCGCTCGAGGTGGCCGAGGGAGACGCGCGCGCGACGCGGCTCTACGAGCAGGTGCTCCGCCAGCGGAGCGAGTGGAACGAGCTCGTGCGCGTGCTGCTCGAGGCGGCCGAGAAGGCGAGCGACAAGGCGCAGAAGGTGCAGTTCTTCGTGCGCGCGGCGCGCGTGCTGAAGAACGAGCTGGAGGACCCGCAGCGCGCGGCCGCGAGCTACGAGCGCGTGCTGGACTACCATCCCGGCTACGGCGAGGCGATGACCTACCTCGCCGCGCACTTCACCGAGCAAGAGGACTGGGACCACCTGGTCGCGCTCTACGAGGACGCGCTCCGCTCGCGCAACAAGCTCGAGGACGAGGCCGGCGCGCTGCTCCAGATCGGCATGGTGCAGTGGCGCTTCCGCGACGCACCCGACGAGGCCGAGCCGTACTTCGCGCGCCTGCGCAAGATGGACCCGGCCCACCCCGGGATGCTCGACTTCTATCGCGCGCACCTCGCCGAGGACCCCGAGCGCTGGGTCACGCTCCTGACCGACGCGCAGCGCGTCGCCACGACCGACGAGCAGAAGCTGCAGCTCGCGATCGAGCTCGCCAAGGCCGCGCAGGGATCGGGCAGCACGGAGCGCGCGATCGACGCCTGGAAGATCGTGCTCCGGATCGATCCGACGCACCCGGCGGCGCCCGAAGCGCTCAAGTCGCTCTACGAGAAGACCGAGAAGTGGAACGCGCTCGTCGAGGTGCTCAAGTCCGAGGCCGACCGGATCCCCGACGAGGAGGGTGACAAGAAGGTTGCCTTGCTTCGGCAGCTCGTCCCCATCTATCGGGACAAGCTCGGGCTCGACGTGATGGTGATCAACACCTGGAACGCCATCCTCCAGCTCGACCCGAACGACGACGAGGCCCTCGAGGCGCTCGCGTCGACGTACGAGGCGACGGGGCGCTGGAACGACCTCATCAAGGTGCTCGAGGCCAAGGCGGACGCGAGCGAAGACCCCGAGCAGCGGGTGTCGCTCTACATGCGGGTCGCCAACCTCTGGATCGAGCGCTTCGCCAACTACAACAAGGCGACCACGCCGCTCGAGAAGGTGATCGAGGTCGAGCCGGAGAACCGCGAGGCGCTCGCGAGCCTCAAGGAGATCTACCGAAAGAAGCGCGCCTGGACGCACCTCTACGACGTGCTGAGCAAGGAGAGCCAGCTCGCGAGCGACCCGGAGGCGCGGCTCAGCTACAAGCTCGAGCTGGCCGACCTCGCGGGCAAGCGGCTGCACCGGCACGCCGACGCCATCGAGCTCTGGAAGGAGATCCTCGAGCAGGATCCCGACAACCAGGACGCCCTCGATCACCTCGAGAAGCTGGCCGAGCGCGAGAAGGACTGGCCGACCCTCGCGGAGGTGCTCGAGCGCCGGGTCGCGGAGTCCGACGACGACAAGAAGAAGGTCAAGACCCTCCAGAAGCTCGGCGTGATCTACGGCGAGCACCTCGAGGAGTCGATCAAGGCGGCGAGCGCCTGGAAGCGCATCCTCGACATCCAGCCGAAGAACGGTCGAGCGCTGCGGACGCTGCGCGAGACGTTCGTGCAGGCGCAGGACTTCGAGGGGCTCGAGGCGCTCTACGCGGAGCAGGACGACTGGGACGGCCTGGTCGACGTGCTCGGCAACGCGGCCGAGAAGGCCGCGGACGAGGCGGTCAAGGTGGACCTGAGCTTCCGCGCCGCGGCCATCTACGAGGATCGCCTCGAGCAGCCGCACCGCGCCTTCCGATCCTACGAGCGCGTGCTGAGCGTCGATCCGACGAACCAGCGCGCCGCGACGGCCCTCATCCCGATCTACGAGCGCGACGAGAAGCACCAGCGCCTGCCCGCGCTCTACGAGGTGCTCTACGGGCACGCCGAGAGCGACGCGGACCGGCTGGAGCTGCTGCGCATGCTGCGTGAGCTCAGCCTCGAACACCTCTCGGACGAGAAGAGCGCCTACGGTTACGCGGCCCGCGCGTTCGAGCTCGCGCCCACCGACGCGGAGGTCCGCGCGGCGCTCCTCGAGTCGGCCGAGAGCGCGCGCGCGCATGGCCCGCTCGTCGAGCTGCTCACGGCGCGCCTGGGCGTGGTGGCCAGCGACGACGCGGCGGAGGACGAGCAGCTCTGGCTGCGCCGGCGCATCGCGAGCGTGGCGGGCGAGAAGCTCGGTGAGTCCGAGCAGGCCGTCGAGCAGCTCGAGCAGAT
Source organism: Sandaracinaceae bacterium (assembly GCA_040218145.1). GTDB lineage: Bacteria > Myxococcota_A > Polyangia > Polyangiales > Sandaracinaceae > JAVJQK01. The sequence goes on from JAVJQK010000108.1 coordinate 13,481, forward strand.
CCTCGCGGCGCGTCCCGACGACGAGGAGGCGGCCGAGATCCTCGAGGGGCTCTACCGCTCCGCAGGCCAGCATGACGCCTTGCGCAAGCATCTGCTCCACCGGGTCGAGCACACCTCGGCCGACAGCGAGCGGCTGCGGCACCTCCGCGAGCTGGCGCGGCTCGAGGAGGACGTGCTCGAAGACACGGACTCCGCGGCGTCGCGGCACCGACAGATCCTCGACATCGACGCAGGAGACGACGGCGCCCTCGCGGCGCTCGACCGCCTCGCGCTGGCAGGGGAGCGCTGGGAAGAGCTCGCCGGCATCGTCGAGCGTCGACGCGAGGTGGCCGACGGCGAGGAGGCGCGGCGAGAGCTGACGCTCCGCCTGGGCGAGATCCGCGCGACCGCGCTCGACGATCCCCGCGGGGCCCTCGCGGCCTTCGGCGAGGTCGTGCGAGAGAGCCCCGAGGACGGGCGCGCCATCGCCGGCCTCGAGCTCGTCACCGAAGCCGACCCGTCGCTCGCCGCGGAGGCAGGGCTGCTCCTCGAGGACGCGTACGAGGCGGTCGAGGCGTGGGAGAAGCTCGCGCTGGTCCTGAAGCGTCGGCTGGACGCGACCGAGGATCCCGACGACAAGCGGGCCCTTCGCCTGCGCTACGCGGAGCTCGTCGGGGCGAAGACCGGAGACGCCGAGGGCGCCTACCGCGCGCTCGAGCGAGCGTTCCTGACCGACCCGGCCGACCCGGAGCTCCAGGACCGGCTCATCGAGGCGGCCGAGGCGGCGGACGCGCACGAGGCCTTGGCGGCCGCGTTCCGCTCCGCGATGGAGAGCGAGGCCTTGTCGCCCGACGAGCAGTCCGCGATCGCGTCGAAGGTGGCTCACCTCTACGACGTCGTGCTCGCCCGCCCGGACGAGGCGGAGCCTTTCCACCGAAAGGTGCTCGCGAACGATCCGCTCGACGAGCGCTCCTTCGCCTCCCTCAAGGAGCTCTACACGAACGCGGAGCGCTGGGACGACCTCCAGGCGCTCTACGATCGGCGCATCAACGAGACGGTCGACGCGGAGCAGAAGCTCGATCTCTTGCTGCAGGTCTGCTTCCTCTTCGAGGAGCTCATCGACGACCCGCAGTCGGCCATCCGGGTCTACCAGGACGTGCTCGAGCTGGATCCCGAGCACACGGCGTCGCGTCGCGCGCTCGAGCGGCTCTACGAGCGGACGGAGCGCTGGGCCGACCTGGTCACGCTGCTCCGCCAGGAGCTCGATCGCGCCAACCCCGAGGAGCAGGTCGGCCTGACCCAGCGGCTCGGCCTCCTCCACGAGAAGAAGCTCGGGGAGCCGGTGCGCGCGGTCGATCACTACGAGCAGGTGCTGACCGTCGAGCCGAACCACAAGCACGCGCGCGAGGCGCTCGAGCGGCTGATCGATCAGGCCGCGCAGCGGCAGCGCATCGCCCGCATCCTCGAGCCCATCTACGAGGAGCGCGGCGACTGGCCCGAGCTCACCTCGGTGCTCGAGGTCCAGCTCGAGGACATGTCGGATCCCGGCTCGAGGGTGGGGCTCCTGACGCGGATCGCGGGGCTGCAGGAGGACCGCCTCCACGACCCGAGCGCGGCGTTCGCGAGCGTCGCGCGCGCGGTGAAGGTCGACCCGGCCGACGGCATGGTGCGCGAGGAGCTGGCCCGACTGGCCCGCATGCGCGACGCCGAGCGCGAGCGCGCCGGGGTGCTGGCGTCCGCGCTCGAGGCGGCCGAGGACGACCGCCACCTCCAGGGCGAGCTGCTGCTCGAGCTGGCGTTGCTGTGGGACGAGGGCGTGGGAGACGTCGACGAGGCCGAGGGCGCCTACCGGCGGCTCATCGACGTCGACCCCGACAACCCGGACGCCGTGCTCACCGCGTCGCGCGCGCTGGAGCGCATCCACCTCGGGCAGGGCAACCACGCCGCGCTCGCCGCCGACCTCGAGCGCCAGGTGCGGCTCGAGCACGACGTCGACACGCAGCGTCGCTTGCTCGTCCGCCTCGCCGACCTGCGCGAGGAGGTGCTCGAGGACGTCGGCGGCGCGATCGACGCGCACCGTCGCCGGCTCGAGCTCGACCCGGGCGACATCGACGCGATGAAGTCGCTCGAGCGGCTCTACGAGCAGCAGGGGCGCTGGAACGACCTCATCGAGGTCCTGCGTCAGCGCGACGCGGCGGTCACCGACCCGGACGAGCAGCGCGCCATCGCGAAGCGGGTCGGCGCGATCTACGAAGACCAGCTCGAGGACCTCGACAACGCGATCGTCGCCTACAACGACGTGCTCGCGCGCTTCGATCGAGACGCCGAGACGCTGACGGCGCTGTCGCGCCTCTACGAGCAGACCGAGAAGTGGCAGGACCTGCTCGAGGTCGCGGAGATGGTCTACGAGACCGTCGACCAGCCGCCGCAGCGCGCGGCGGTGCGCTTCCAGATGGGCGAGATCATGCGCACCTGCACCGGTGAGGTGGAGCGCGCGGTCGAGGCCTACGGCGAGGTCCTCGAGGTCTATCCCGATCACGAAGGCGCGCTCGAGTCCTTGCGCCTGGTGATGAGCGCCGACGGCACCGCGCCGCCCGCGGAGGCCGACGCCGCGATCGACGAGGAGGCGGAGACCGAGCCGTACCCGCCCGAGGTGGACGCCGACGGCGACGAGGCCGCCGCGGAGGCGGCGGAGGCCGACGAGACCGAGGAGGAGGAGCCGGACGAGCCGCCGCTCGAGTACGACCTGCGGGTCCGCATCGAGGCCGCGCGCGTGCTCGTGCCCCGCTACGAGATGACCGGGGACTACGCGTCCCTCCTCACCGCGCTCCTGGTGCTCGCGGAGTCCGACGATCCGCTCGAGAAGTTCCGCTCGCTGCGCCGCGCGGCGGAGGCGGCGGACGTCGGGCTCGAGGACGCCTCGCGCTCGTTCGAGCTGATGGGTCGCGCCATCCGCGCGGGCATCGCCGAGGACGATCTCTCGGTCATGCTCCGCGACTATCGGCGGCTCGCCGACCAGTCCGAGCGCTACGCCGACTACGCGCAGCTCCTGCACGACGTGGCGCCCGAGATCCTCGACGGCGACTTGCAGGTCTACACCTTCGCGCAGATCGCCGAGGTGGCCCGCACGCACCTCGACGACGCGGAGATGAGCCGGCGCCACTGGGACCGCGTGCTCGAGGTCCAGCCGGACAACCGCCAGGCGCTCGACGCGCTCGAGGCGCTCACGGCCGAGGCCGACGATCACGTCGCGCTCCTCGACGTCCTGCGACGCAAGACGGAGCTGGCCGACGGCCCCGAGGCGCGGGTGGCGCTGCTGCTCCGCCGGGCCGAGCTGTGCGAGACCAAGCTGGACGAGCTCCCGTCGGCGATCGACTGCTACGAGCAGGCGCTGGTCGAGACCAAGCCCCGCGAGGCCTACGATGGGCTCGAGCGGCTCTACGCGAAGTCGGAGCGCTGGCCCGACCTGGCCATGCACTACGAGCGCATGCTCGACGAGGGCGTGGGCGACGCGGTGGAGCTGCGGCATCGGCTCGGCATCACGCAGCTGGATCGGCTCGAGGACGCGTGGGCTGCGATCGAGCAGTTCAGCGCCGCGCTTCAGCTCGACGTCACGCACGCGCCCAGCATCGCCGCCCTCGAGCGGCTGATGGAGCGCGAGGACCACCGCGCGCAGGCGGCCGAGATCCTCGAGCCCGTGTTCCTCCAGCAGATGGCGTGGGACAAGGTCACCGCGTGCCTCGAGGCGCGCATCGCGGCCGAGGGCGACGTCGAGGAGCGCAAGGCCCACCTCCAGCGGCTCGGGCAGATCCACGAGGACTACCTCGAGGATCTCGACGGCGCGCTCGAGAGCTACGCGCGCCTCTTCCGTGAGGACCCGCGGGACGAGGGGACGTGGGAGACCCTGTCGCGGCTCGCGCGCGTGCTCGAGAAGTACGACCGGCTCGCCGAGATCTACGAGGGCGCGCTCGAGGACATCTCGGTCGACGACGAGCAGACGGCGAAGCTCGCGGTCACCGCCGCGCAGCTCCACGACCAGCGCACCGGAGACCTCGAGGCCTCGGCCCGGCTCTACGACCGCGCGCTGCGCTTCGAGCCGGGAGACCACGGCGTCTTCGTGGCGCTCGAGTCCGTGCTCGAGCGGCGCGAGGCGTGGGACTCGCTCCTCGCCCTCTACCGCGAGCAGGCGCAGGTCGCCGAAGAGGAGCAGGACCGCATCGCGCTCCTCCGGAAGAGCGCCCGGCTCCTCGAGGGGCAGCTCGGCAAGCCCGACCGCGCCATCGAGACCTACCGCGACATCCTCGTGGTCGACCCCGAGGACCCGAACGCCATCGCGGCGCTCGACGAGCTGCTCACCGCGCAGGAGCGCTGGCCCGAGCTCGCCGATCACCTCCGACACCAGATCGAGCTCGCGGTCGGCGAGCCGGACGAGAACGACCTCAAGCTGAAGCTCGGCCAGACGCTCCAGCACCGCATGGAGGACGTCTTCGGCGCGATCGACGTCTACGAGGAGATCACGCAGGACGACCCGCACCACACCGACACCGTGGCCGCGCTCGAGAAGCTCGTGCAGCAGCCCGAGCACCAGCTGCGGATCATCCAGATCCTCGAGCCCATCTACCTCGCGACCGACCAGTGGCGGAAGCGCATCGCGGTCTACGAGGCCCAGGTCGGGGTCATCGACGATCCGTACGACAAGGTGCGGCTGCTCTCGCAGATCGCCGAGCTCCACGAGACGCGCTCGCAGGACATGCAGCTCGCCTTCCACGCGTGGGCCCGCGCGATGGCGGTCGAGCCCCCCAACCAGGAGGTGCGCGACCAGGTCGACCGCATCGCCAACCAGCTGGGCACGTGGGACGCGCACGTCGCCGCCTACGAGCAGGCGCTGACGCAGGCGACGGACCCGACGGTGCAGAGCGCCTTGCTGGGTCGAATGGCCCGCGTGCACGACGAGAAGCGCGGTGACCCGCGCAGCGCCATCGAGACCTACGAGCGCCTGCTCGAGATCGACCTCGACGACCCGAGCCCCCTCGACTCGCTCGAGGCGCTCCACACGATGGTGGGCGACTGGCGCGGGCTGGTCGACGTGCTCCAGCGCAAGACCCAGCGCGCGTTCGATCCCGCGGAGCGGGGTGAGCTGCTCCGCCGCGCCGGCTCGGTGCTCGAGGAGCTCCTCCAGGATCGCGCGGGCGCGGTCGAGGCGTACCGCGCGGCGCTCCTCGAAGACGAGATGGACGACATCGCGCTCGAGGCGCTCGACCGCCTCTACACGACCGCGGGGGACCACGAGCAGCTCGGCGACGTGCTGCAGCGCCGGCTCGACATCGAGCAGGATCCCGAGCTCCGCGTCGACCTCGCGCTCCGGCTCGGGCGCGAATACGAGGAGCACCTGCGCCGGCCCGAGGAGGCGATCGACGCCTACCGCCGCGTGCTCGACGACGCGCCGGAGCACTCGGACGCGGCGCTCGCCCTCGCGCGCCTCTACGAGCGGCAGCGCATGTGGCCCGAGCTGCTCGAGAACCTGCGCATGCAGGCGGCGGTTCAAGAGGACCCGCAGCTCCGCGTGCAGCTCCTCTACCGCGCGGGCGAGGTGCTCGAGCGGGAGATGGGCGACGTCTTGACGGCGCTCCCGACGTACGAGGAGGTGCTGCAGCTCGACACGCACTTCGAGCCCGCGATCGACGCGCTGCTGCGCATCAGCAAGCTCGAGGACTATCGAGTCCAGGCCTCCGAGATCGTCGAGCCGCTCTTGCGCACGCAGGAGCGCTGGGACGAGCTCGCCGAGCTGCTCGAGGGCAAGGTGAGCGCGGCCTACGATCCCGAGGACAAGCGCGTGGAGCTGCGCCGCCTCGCCGAGGTCCACGAACTCGGCCGCCACGACAAGGGCGCGGCCTTCAAGGCGCTCTCACGCGCGCTCGCGGAGGATCCGGCGGACGGGCAGACGGCGGACGACATCGAGCGCCTCACGGCGGAGCTCGGTCAGTGGGACAAGGCGGCCGACGTCTTCGCGGAGCGCGCGTCGAGCGTGCTCGACCCCGACACCTCGCGCGCGCTCTACAACCGCCTCGCGCGGATCGCCGAGCAGCACCTCGAGGACGACGCGCGCGCGGTGGAGGCCTACACGCGGGCCATCGAGCAGGCGGGCGACGACCCCGACTCGCTCGCCGCGCTCGACCGGCTCTACACGAAGCTGCAGGCGTGGTCGGAGCTGGGAGAGATCCTCGACCGCCGCATCCAGGCGTCGATGGACCCGGTGGAGCGGAGCGAGCTGCTCGTCCGGCTGGGCACGCTCAAGCAGTCTCAGTTCGCCGACCTCCGCGGCGCCTTCCGCGCCTTCCAGGAGGTCCTCGACCGCGAGCCCAGCGAGCCGCGCGCCGTGGCCGCGATGGAGTCGCTCCTCGAGGACGACGAGCTGGCCCCGGACGTGGTGGAGGTGCTCGAGCCGGTCTACCGGCAGACGGAGGCGACGGAGAAGGTCGCCGCCCTCTACGACGTACGCATCCACCTGGCCGAGACCACGGGGGAGCGGGTGCGCTTCCTCCAGGATCAGGCGCTGGTCTACGAGAACGAGCTGGGCGACACCGCCCGGGCGCTCGACGCGCTTCGCCGCGCGTTCGAGCTCGATCCCCGCGACGAGGCGCTGGCGAATGACCTCGAGCGCCTCGCCCCCACGGTCGAGGGGGGCTGGGAGTCGCTGCGCGGCCTGATCGAGCGCGTGCTCGAGAAGGACGACGGGGACATGGACCGCATGGCGGTGCGTGACCTGAACATGCGCGGCGCCCGTTGGTACCGCGATCACCTCGCCGACCCGGAGGCGGCGGAGCGTCGCTACCGCGCGGCCGTCACCGCCGACCCGGACACCCGCGAGGCGCACGAGAGCCTCGTGGCCATCCTGCGGGCACCGGGGCGGGAAGAGGAGCTGCTCGCGGCGCTGGTGCACTGGGCCGAGGTCGACTTCGACGAAGACGCCAAGAAGGACCGCCTCCGCGAGGCGGCGGCGATCGCGGAGAGCTCGCTCGGCAAGCCGGAGCAGGCCATCGCGTGCTTCGACAAGATCCTCGAGGCGGACCCGACGGACGCCGTGGCGCTCGACGCGCTCGTCCGGCTCGAGGGCGCGGCGGGCAAGCACGCGCGTGTCGCCGAGCTGCTCGAGCGGCGGATCGACGTCGAGATGGATCCGGACCGACGCGTCGCCCTGCGCAAGCAGCTCGCGGCGAGCTTCGCGGAGCTCGGGCGCACCGAGGACGCCATCGACGCGTGGCGCGGCGCGCTCGACGAGGAGCCGACCGATCTCGAGTCGATCGGCGCGCTCGAGGCGCTCTACGAGACCACGGAGCGCTGGGGCGAGCTCGAGGAGCTGGTGCAGCGTCGCCTGGACGTGGCCGAGACGCCGGCGGAGCGGATCGCGGCGAGGGTGCGGCTCGCGCGCCTGATGGAGTCGCGCTTCGGCCGCCGCGAGGAGGCGATGGACCAGCTGCGCGAGATCCTCGAGGAGGATCCCGGCAACGCGGACGCGCTCGACGAGCTCGAGCGCCTCCACACGGTGGGCGAGGAGTGGGACGCGCTCGTCGAGCTGCTCGAGCGCCGCATCGGCGACGCGGCGCAGGCCGGCGACGCGGACGCGGAGCTGTCGATGCTGGTCCGGCTCGCCGGCGTGCACGTCGAGCAGCGCGGCGACGAGGAGCGCGGCATCGGCATCTACGGACGCGTCCTGGAGCGCGACCCGAACCACGTCGGCGCGCTCGCCGCGCTCGTGACGCTCCACGAGGGCCGTCAGGAGTGGGGCCCGCAGGCGGACGTGCTCGAGCGCCTCGAGCAGGTCCAGCAGGGCGCGGACGCCATCGCCACCGCGCGCGCCATCGCGGCGCTGGCCGAAGAGAAGCTGGAGGACCCGGTGCGGGCCGAGGCCGCGCTCAGGCGCGCGTTCGAGCTCGACGGTGGCACGGCGGAGTCGCGAGACGCCCTCAAGGCGCACTACGAGAAGCACGGGCAGGCCGACAAGCTCGCCATGATGCTCACGATGGACGAGGCCGAGACCGAGGACCCGAAGGAGAAGGTCGCGCTCCTCAAGCGCATCGCCGATCTCTACTCCGGCCCGCTGTCCGACCCGGGCTCGGCCGCGCAGTACCTCGAGCGGGCGTCTCAGCTCGATCCCGAGGACCGCGACGTGCTGTTGCCGCTCTGCGATCTCTACATCGCCGCGGGGCGCCAGACCGACGCCATCCCGGTGCTGGAGCAGATCGTCGCCAGCTACGGCAGCCGCCGCAACAAGGAGGTCGCCGTCTACCATCACCGCCTCGGCCGCGCGAAGGAGTCGATGGGCGACCTCGAGGGGGCGATGGAGTCCTACGACGCCGCCTTCAAGATCGACCTGACGAACGTGGTCGTGCTCACCGACCTCGGGCGGCTCTGCCTGACCCGGGGCGACCTCGACCGGGCGCAGAAGACCTTTCGCGCGTTGCTCCTGCAGAAGCTGCAGCCCGAGGACGGGATCACCAAGGCTGACGTCTACTTCTACCTGGGCGACATCTCCGCCAAGCAGGGCGACGAGCGCAAGGCCATCAGCATGCTCGAGCGCGCGCTCGCGGAGAACAAGGAGCACGAGGAGGCCACCGCGCTGCTCGCGCAGCTCAAGGGCTGAACCGATGGGCTCGGCCGTCAGCATCGACGGCGCGCTGGTGAACCCCGAGCGCGCGTCCGTCCCCGTCCTCGACCGCGGCTTCCTCTACGGCGACTCCGCCTTCGAGGTGACGCGGACGTACGCGGGGCAGCCGTTCGCGCTCGGCCTGCACCTCGAGCGGCTGCGCCACTCCTGCGCGCAGCTCTCCATCCCCGTCGACGTGGACGACGCGACCTTGCGCCGCGAGGTCCACGAGGTCCTGGCCGCCGCAGGCAACACCGACGCGGGCGCCGAGTCGTACGTGCGGGTCGTCGTCACCCGCGGCGTCACCGCGCTCGGCCTCTCGCTCGAAGGCGAGCTGCGCCCCCGCCGCGTGATGGTGGCCGCGCCGCTGAAGGTGCACGACCCGAAGCTCTGGGAGGAGGGCGGCGCGCTCGCGACCGTCTCGATCTCGCGCTCCCTGGACGGCACGGGCGCGAGCGGCGTGAAGGCCTCGAACTACCTGCCGAACATCCTCTCCCTGGCCGCCGCGCATCGACGCGGCGCTTACGAGGCGATCAGCGTGGGCGGCGGCGGCGAGCTGCTCGAGGGCTCCACCTCGAACCTCTTCCTCGTGCACGACGGCGAGGTGAGCACCCCGCCGCTCGAGGTCGGCATCCTCGGCGGCATCACGCGCCGGCTGGTCATGGAGGCGGCGGCCGAGGACGGCGCCGCGATCCGCGAGCGGCTGCTCTTCCCGCCGGATCTCTACTCCGCGGACGAGGCGTTCATCACCTCGAGCACCCGCGAGGTCGTGCCGATGGTGCGCGCCGACGGGGTGACGCTGGGGGGCGGCCGCCCGGGGCCCGTGACCCAGCGACTTCACGCGGCTTTCCGTCGCCGCGCCGACGCGCTGCTCGCCGAAGAGCGGGTTTGACTCCGCGCGCGGATCCGATTAAACCGCGTGCCCTTTACGGGCGTCCGCCGGGGCGCCCACTCACCCTCGAGAACAACATGTCGTCCAGAACCCAGAAGACCGAGCGCCGCCGTGAGATCCGCCAGAAGACCGCTGGCAAGAAGGCCAAGGCGCAGCGCGCCAAGGCGGGGACGCCCAAGTTCCCGATCGACCCGAAGAAGGCCGGTCCGGACAGCGCCGAGAAGCAGTCCAGCTGACGCGAGATGTGCTCTACCCCGCGGGGCAGTTGAACTGCACCGTGATGTCGCGGATCGACGGCGTGCTCGTCTCGTCGTCGCTGATCAGGCTGATCTCGAGCTCCATGAAGCGGCGCTGAGGCACGGGCCCCGGCGGCAGGGCGAGCTCCGTCGGCCGCGCCGTGAAGGGGCCGATCCAGGTCGCGCTCCCCAGGTCGAGCTCGCGATCGGCGCTGCGCACGCGCACCTCGACCCGGGTGCCGCGCGGCACCGACGCGTCCCAGTCGAGCCGCTCCCACTCCGTCGGGCCGAACGGGCAGCCGGCCACCGTGGTGCGGAAGAAGCCGTTCGGGGCCGTGAACGTGCGGAGCGCGAAGCCGGTGAAGTCCGAGTAGGTGTAGGGGCTCTCGCCGGTCGGGAAGTCGCGCGCGGTCCCGGTCGTCGGGTCGACACGCGTCGCGGTCGACGAGTCCTGGTTCACCAGCCAGACCATGCCCGACGAGTCGAGCCCGACCCCGGTCGAGCCCAGCCCCGGCAGCGGCGCGGACGGCGTCCCGATCACGCGGAGCCCGCGCCCCGTGTCGGCGTCGAAGATGGTCAGCCGGCTGATGGGCGGCGACGTGTCGAAGCCGCCGCCGGGCAGGAACCGGATGTAGGTGTGAGAGCTCGCGAGGTAGATGCGACCCATCGCGTCGGCCGCGATGCCGCGCGTGACGCCGCTGTCGGGGAGGGCGACGTCGAACCAGCGCGCGGCCACGGGGTCGAAGCGGAACGCCCCCTCGCACAGGAAGCCCGCCACCCAGATCCGGTCGCGCGAGTCCACCGCGATGCCGTAGGAGCTGGAGCAGTCGGTCCCGCGCATCGACGCCGTCTGGATGGAGCCCAGCGCGCCGGTCGAGGCGTCGACGTTGATGATCGAGCCCGACGCGGACTCCACGAACCACACGTTGCCCACGCTGTCGGCGGCGGCGCCGTAGGGGCGGAAGCCGCTGAAGGGCGACGTGCGGGGCAGCGGCACCGTGCGCAGCACCGCGCCCGTGTTCGGGTCGAGCTGCACGACGCTGCTCGCGTCATGGAGGCCCACCCAGACCGTGCCGGCCGCGTCGATGGCGATGGCGCGCGGCACGTCGTTCCGGGAGCCGACGTTCACCGTCCAGAGGATGCACTCGTCCATCTGGCCCAGGAACTCGCCCGGGACCGAGCGCTCGATGATTCCGTCGCCGTCGATGTCCTGGCTCGTGTCGATGACCCCGTTGCCGTTCCGGTCGACACAGTCGGAGGGGAAGCCTGCGATCTTGGTGACGGTGCCCTGGTTGAAGAACGCGCGGTTGGCCACGTAGACCGCGCCGCGCAGATCGACCGCGGTGCGGGAAGGGCAGTTGCCCCCGGCGGCGTCCGTCCGGCAGCGCTCGCCGGGCGGGCGCGCGGCGTTGGTCCCGTCGAGCAGCGCGGAGTCGTACTCGGCGCTCTGGGTGCCCGTCCGGGTGTCGAGCTTCGTGATCGTCCCGAAGAGGTGGTTGGCGATCCAGGCGAAGTACGTCTCGGTGCGCGTGCTGCTCAGCTGGAGTGATCCGTCGGGCGCCTCCTCGACGCCCCCGCTGTTCATCCCGGTGGGGCTCCAGCCGCCCACGCCGGGCAAGACGACGCGGTTGCACCCCGGGCGGCAGTCGTCGCACGGCGAGCGCACGCCCTCGTCGATGGACGCGTCGCAGTCGTTGTCCACGTCGTCGCAGACCTCGGCGCGCGAGGGCGAGACCAGCGGGTCGCGGTCGTCGCAGTCCCCTTCACAGGCGCCGACGCCGTCCCCGTCCTCGTCGCGCGGCTCCGGCCGGTGCGCGCACTCGTCCGCGTCGGGATCGCACGCGTCGATGGTGCACTCGTCGCCGTCGTCGCAGTCGGGCGCCTCGCCGGGCAGGCAGCTCGCCGTCTCCGGATCGCAGCGCTCCTCACCGTTGCAGAACACCTCGTCCGTGCACGGTCCGCCGCAGATGGCCGCGTCGACGCCGTCGCCCGCGTCCCCCGCGTCCTCGGGCACCCCCGAGTCCCGCGCCGCCGGCACCCCCGAGTCCGCCGCCGGGTCTCGAGGCACGGCCAGCCCCGACCGCGTCCCGCACCCGACCCCCACCGCCAGGAGCGCCAGCCCCGCGACCCATCCGTTCCGCATCACGGCCCAAGCCTACCCCTGTCGGCCGCGCGGTTCACGATGGGCCCTCGCCCGCAGCGAGTCGCGGGTGTCAGTCGCTCTCGTCGACGTCGTCGAGCCACACCGACGCCAGGAAGTCGCGCAGCCGCAGGAACCCTCGCGCGTCGGCGTGCTCCATCACGTCCTCGACCGTCCAGCCGGTGAGCTGGACCAGCCGCGCCAGCTTCGGCGTCGCGGCGCGACCGAACCGCGCGTTGCCGATCCGGGTGCGCGCGTCCTGGTACACCACGAAGCCCGCCACGGACGCCACGAGCCCCGCGGGCAACACCCACAGCGGGGGCAGGAGCCAGCCCGTGATCAGCAGGAGCAGCCCCGCGGCCGCGATCGTCCCCATGCAGGCCAGCCCGGACCAGAGGCTCCGGTCCATCCGTTCGGCCTCGAGCTGATGCGCGTCCAGGAAGGCGTCCACCATCCGCTCGGCCTCCCCCCGCGCCGCCCGCGCGATCACCGGAGTCACCGTGTGGCAAGCGTCGCAGACCGCGATCCGCCCTGCGTCGAGCGGCTCCCCGTACGAGATGAAGTAGACGTGGTCCTGCTCCTTCAGCGCGTGGACGGTCTGCTCGGTCTCCTCCAGACAGCTCCCGCAGAACGCGCGCCGCGCCCCGACCGGGGACGCGCTGACGCTCGTACCTGCGACGAAGACCACGTACACGCACCGAAGATTGACGGTCGCGGGCGCTCAGGTCGACTCGTTCCATAACAAGTCAACAAGTCAACCTAGCGTCCCCTCGCGCCCCCCACGCGCCCGACTCGCGGCGCGCTCAGGTCGACTCGGTCCGAACAAGTCAACAAGTCAACCTAGCGTCCCCAAGCGCCGGTCAGTGCGACGAGCGCGAAGCGACGTCGCCCCCCGTGCGGGTCCCCCGCGGCAGCGGGCGGCCAGCTTTCGCGAAGCGAAAGCGCGAGCCGCGTGGCTCACGCGCGGCGCAGCCGCCCGACTTGGGTTGGGGGGGAGGGGCTTGAAAAGCCCCGCCCAAGAAGAGCAGTGCGACGAGCGAAGCGACGTCGCCCCCCGTGACGGGTCCCCCGCGGCAGCGGGCGGCCAGCTTTCGCGAAGCGAAAGCGCGAGCCGCGTGGCTCACGCGCGGAGCGCGGGACACGGGCGGCGCAGCCGCCCGACTTGGGTTGGGGGGGCCCCGCTGCGCCGGTGCAGCGATGTCGGGCGGAGGGGGCGCAGCCCCCGGAGCCCGACATCGTTGCGCCGCCGCAGTGGGGGGGAGGGGCTTGAAAAGCCCCGCCCAAAAAAACTAGTGCAGCGTGTGGCTGCGGCCGTCGTGCTCGACGGTGGGGATGCCGGATTCGCTCGTTCGGGGCTCGGGGGGCATGACGTAGAGGACCTCGTGCTCGCCCTCCGGCATGGTCGGGGAGGGGCCCGCGGTGGTGTGGGCGGCGGAGCGGGCGGCGATGAGCGCGTGCGCGGCGGCGTCGGCCGTGCGCTCCTCCTCGTCCCACTCCTCCATCTTCGCGCGGTCCTTGTGCTTGCGGCGCGCGTAGGCGAGCACGATGAGGAACGCGGCGAGCACCCAGAGGGTGCCGCTGCCGACCAGCAGCGGCAGGGCCTGGAAGCGCTCCGACAGGCTGGCGTGCCACTGCTCTTCCAGCTCGGTCATGGTGATCGAGTAGGTGCGCTCGAGGGCGGTCTGGAAGCTCTGCCCGTCTCGCAGGCGCCGGATCACCTCGCGGAACTTCCGCTCGCCCGAGTCCCGCGCGCGCAGCCAGCGCACGAAGTCGGCGCTCTGGGCGTAGGCGAGGTTCACGGCGTGCGGGTTGCTCGGGAAGCCGCGCTCGAGGCGCTCGAAGGGCATGAGTCGCCCCCCGACGGTGCCGCCCCAGAGCGCGCGGGTGCGCTCGAGGCTCTTCTCCTGCGCCTGGTGGATGGCGACGCCCTCGCTGAACCAGCGCGGGATGGGGTTGCCGTCGACCGCCCGGTGAAGGGCGATGTGGGACAGCTCGTGCACGAGGACCGAGTCGACGTCGGGCCGCTGCCAGGTCTCGGGCGCGGCGAGGGTGAGCAGGATGAGGCCGCGCGCCGGGTAGGCCACGCCGCTGGCGTACGCCGGAGGCGGCGCGCCGAGCGGGGCGAGCGCGCTCATCTCCTCGGGGTTGCGCCCGATCCGGATGGTGAGGGGGCCCTCGGTGTCCCCGCCGAGCTCCTCGGCGAGGCGCGACCAGTGCTCCTCGTAGACCTCCTGCAGCTCGTGGGCGACGTCCGCCGCCTGGGCCGGGAACTCCCACCGCACGTCGCCCCGGCGCTCGGCTCCGTAATCATCCGGCGCGTCCGGCAGGGCCATGACCGCGTCGCTCTCCACCACCTCGGCCACGTCGCCGGCCGGTCGGTCGGCCATCGCGGTGAGCGGGCTCGACGCGAGAAGCAGCAGAGCCAAGAAGGCGGCGCGTCGAGCCATCGAGGGAGGGGTCTCCAGCATGCGGGGTCAGCGACCCCCGGGCACGAAGCGTAGCACCGGCTGGTCGGGTGCGTCAGCCGAGCTGGTCACGGCGATGGCCGTGATCATGCCTCCGAGCAGGAGCGCGGCCACGAAGTAGGGCCAGTACTGCTCGAAGAAGTCGGGCTCACCGTCCTCTTCCTCGGGGGTGGGGGCGAGCGGGTCGGGGCGCTCGGCCTGCGCCTGCGCGGCCTCGGCGGGGCCCGGGGCGCCGCGGGCCGAGACGCGGGCGCGGCGGAGCACGAAGCGCGTGATGCGCGCCTCGGGGAGCTCGGGCTCGAGCGCCAGGGCGCCCTGGAAGAACGCGCCCGCGCGGACGTCGAACATCACCAGCTCGGGGCCCTCGTCGCCGACGCGCACGACCGCGACCGCGGCCGCTCCGGCGCGTCGCCCGAGCTGCGCGAGGATGGGGGCGTCTGCCGTCTCGCCGAGCCCGAGCCGGCGGCGCTCGCGGCGGATCTCGCTCAGCCCATCGCCGTCCTCGCCTGGTTCGCCGCGCAGGGCGCGCCGGAGGCCGGGATCGAAGGGGCGGGTCAAGGGAGAGGAGAGAGAGGCGTCGACGCGGGCGGCGAGGGTCCGGAGGGCGGGGTCCGGGTCGCCGACCAGGACGACGGCGATCTTCACGGACCGGGTCTCGGTTGCTGCATCCGCGTCCGCATCCGCTGCCGCATCCGCTGCCGCATCCGCTGCCGCGTCCGCATCCGCATCCGCTGCCGCGTCCGCTGCCGCGTCCGCATCCGCTGCCGCGTCCGCATCCGCTGCCGCGTCCGCATCCGCTGCCGCGTCCGCATCTGCTGCCGCGTCCGCTGCCGGGTTCACGTCTGCTTCGGCGTCCTCGGCCGGGGAGGAGGGCGGGGGGCTCTCCGCCGGGGTCTGGGCGTACAGGGGCGCGGGGCCCATCAGAGCGGACACGAGCACCACCGACGCAGCCCAGCGCAGCATGGCGGGCTCATAGCACAGACGACCGCACGCTCGACCTGGCGGCCGTCATCGGGTACCTCCGTCTCTCGGATGACGCCGCGCTCCGCCTTCAACTTCCTCTGGACCACCGGCGCCACCGGCGTCTGGAGCGTCATCGGCGTCACGGGGCAGATCCCCGGCAAGGATCCGGAGCGCTTTCAGCGGCACACCCGAGCCTGGGCGCGGACGGTGGCCGCGGGGATCGGCCTCGAGGTGCAGGCCTACGGGACCTGGCGGCTCGACCCCGAGGGCACCTACGTGCTGATGGCCAACCACCAGAGCCACGTCGACATCCCTAGTCTCTTCCTCGCGCTGCCGATGGTCCCGGGCTTCCTCGCGAAGGCGGAGCTGCGGAGGGTGCCGCTCTTCGGGAGAGCGATGGAGGTCGGCGGGCACGTCTTCGTCGACCGGGCGCAGCACGGGCGCGCCATCGAGGCGATCCGGGCCGCGGCGGCGGACGTGTCGGAGGGGACGTCGATCGTGGTGTTCCCGGAGGGCACGCGGAGCAGCGTGCGAGAGGTCTTGCCGTTCAAGAAGGGCGGCTTCCACCTCGCTCGACAGGCCGGCGTGTCGATCGTGCCCGTCGGCATCCGCGGCACCGCCGATCTGTTGCCGAAGGGGAGCAAGCAGCTCCTGCCCGGCGTGGCCGAGGTGCACGTGGGGGAGCCGCTCGACGTCGCGACGGTGACGGGGCTCGAGCTGCCGGAGCTGATGCGCGAGGTGCGCGCGCGGATCTGCGAGCTCGCCGCGCTCCCCCCGGCCGCGGATCGATCGAACGCCTGAGCCGGGAGCATCGAGGCGGGAACATTGGCGCCGCCTGCTGCGTCCTGAAGCCGGTGCGACGAACCAAAGCACGGGCTCGCCCCGTGTGTCCGGGGGGACCATGAGAACCGCTTCGCTCTTCGCCTGCCTTTGCCTGACCCTCTCCGCCTGCTCGGGGGGCGCCGCCTGTCCCGAGGGCACGTTTCGCCGAGGCGGGCGCTGCGAGCCGCTGGACGGGATCAGGGACTCCGGCGTCTCCGACGCGGGGCCGGACGCCGGGCTGCCCGATGGCGCAGCCCTGGACGGCGCGGTCCTGGACGGCGCGGCGACGGACGGAGCTCTCCCAGACGACGCCTCGACGGCCAGAGACGCGAGCTTCGACGACGCCGGAGCGTGCGGCGTCTGCCCGGAGACGCGCCCTCTGTGCGACGCGACGCGCGGGGAGTGCGTCGAGTGCACGCGCGATGACGCGGCGGCCTGCGGCGGATTCCTCTGCGACACGCGCACGGGAGACTGCACGGACCGGTTCGCCGGTACGGCCGACCTCTGCGCGCCCTGCGTCGCGGACGCGGAGTGCGTGGACGGCGCGAGCTGCGTGGCGGATCCGGACGACGGAGCGGCGCGCTGCAACTGGCGCGAGGACGCGGACCCGGGCCCGGCCGGCTCGTGCCCCGACGGCGCTCGACCCTTCGGCGCGCCGCTCGACACGACGAGCGTCGACGGCGCGGCGGTCCGGGTCTGCACCCTCGCGCGGAGCAGCTGCGTGGCGTACCTCGACTACCTCGCGGCCGAGACCTGCGCGGTGGCCGACGACTGCGGGCTCGCGACGGGCGACGCGCGCTGCGTCGACGCCGACCCGGGGGCGGGCGAGAGCCTGCGCTGCAGCGTCGCCTGCGTCACCGCCGCGGACTGCCCTTCGGGCGTCTCGTGCGTGGCGGCGATGGGGGCCTGTCAGCCCTGATCGGTCTGCGCGGCGAGCTCGGCCTCGAGCGCGATCCGGCCGAGCTCGATGTTCAGGAGATGCAGCCCATGCGGCGGCGCGGTCTGGCCCGCCGCGTGGCGATCCTTCTCGAGCGCGAGCAAGGCGGACACGTCGTCCGGCGTCATGCGCTCGCGGCCCACGTCGACGAGGGTGCCGGCGATGATCCGGACCATGTGCTGCATGAACGCGGTGCCGCGCACCTCGAGCGCCACGAGGTCGGGCTGCATCCAGCCGCGGACGAGGCGCACGTGCCGGAGGTGTCGCACGGAGTTGATGCGGTCGTCGCGGATGCTGCGGAAGGCGTCGAAGTCGTGCTTGCCCTCCATGCGCTTCGCGGCGTCCTCCATCGCGTCGAGATCCAGCCAGTGCTCGAGCCGGGTCCGGTTCTCGGGGCGGCCGAGGTGACCGGGCAGGGGGCGCGCCATGCGGGGTCCGAGGTGCCACGCGCGGTGCCGCAGCATCGGGTCTCGCGTCGCCGAGAGGTGCAGGAGATAGCGATACGTCTTGCCGCGCGCGTCGTAGCGCGGCTGGTAGCCGGGCTCGCACGGCTCGGCGGAGCGCACCGCGACGTCGTCGGGCAGCTGCGAGTTGAGCCCGCGCACCCAGGCGTGCGGAGAGATGTCTCGCTCGGTGTCGAAGGCGACGACCTGCCCGTGCGCGTGTACGCCCGAGTCGGTGCGGCTGCACCCGCGGATGGTCAACGGCTCGCCCGTGATCCGCGCGATGGCGCCCTCGAGCACCTCCTGGACGGTCCGCTGCGCGACCTGGCGCTGCCAGCCGGCGAAGGCGGTCCCGTCGTAGCTGACGACGAGGCGAACTCCGAGCACGCGAATCAGATCAGAAGGTGAAGCCGAGGCCGGCCGCCCAGCCCCAGCCGCTCATGGGGAGCTGACCGCCGACGAGCTCACCGGCCATGGAGTAGTAGAGCTCGAAGAAGATCTCGGAGTGGTTGATGCCCCACTCCTCGTCGAGTTGGCGCGCCGCCCGGGGCTCGAGGAAGTCCAGCTCGAGCGAGACCTTGCCCGCGAAGCGCGGCCCGATGCTCCAGCCGTCCGCCTCGCTGGAGCCCCCCGCGCTCGTGAGCCAGTGCGCCACATCGAGGCCGATCTTCGGCGTGATGACGATGGGGAAGTTCAGCTCCCGCGCGAGGGTGTCGAAGCGCAGCAGCAGGAACGGGCGCACCGTGATGATCTCGAAGACGTTTCGGTCCGTCTCCTGGGTCTCGCCCCCGGTGGGCGTCGAGCCAGGGGAGGGCGTGTCCCATTGCGACCAGCCGAGCCCGCCGCCTGCGCCGACGAGCCCGATGTACGGGATACGCCAGGGGAAGTAGTGCAGCTCGAACGAGAGCATGGGCCCGAAGTCGCCGCCGAAGTACTCGGGGCTCGAGAAGGCGGGGCCGAGGCCCTCGGGATGGTAGACGCCCAGCCGGAGCTCGAGGCCGAAGTGCTCGGGGCTCGCGCTGTACGTGGGAGGCGCCGTCCAGTCCTCGGGATCGGCGTGCGCGGTGCCGGTGGGGGCGAGCAGCGCAGCGAAGATGGCGAGCGCGCCGGCCGCGGCCGTGCAGGGAAGCGACTTCATCGGGTTCTCCGCCGGAAGACGAGGAGCGTGCCCACACCCAACAGCGCGAGCATCGCGAGCGGGGGGGGAGCGCTGGGGTGAGGCCGAACGCTGCAGCCCGAGCTGCGGCACGCTTCGGACGCCTCGGGGCCCATGCAGTAGGTGTCCCACCACGTGGTGACCTCGGTCCGCGTGACGCAGCGCGCGGTGAGGTCGCCCGGGTTGCCCGCCTCGTCGACCGCACGGACCCCGACCGCGACCTGCCCTCCGATCGGGACCGCGTCCGGGAAGCTGACCGTGGCGCTCGCCGCGGTGCCCGTGATGTCGCTCGTGCCCAGCACGCGGAGGCTCGTGGGCGGATCGTTGGTCGCGAGGTCGCCGATGACCGTCCCGTCCATGCAGCCGGCGGCGTCGACGAACACCTCGTAGCCCCGAAGCATCGCGGTGGAGCCTTGCCAGGTCAGTCGCACCGAGCGCTCGCCGCCGCTGACGACCAGGTCGGACACCGCGGCGGGCGCGCCGAAGTTCCAGCGGAGCGGGAAGGAGAAGACCTGGTCCGCGTTGACCATGTCGTTCTCGTTGTCGATGGCGAGCACGAAGATGGTGCGCTGGCCGGTGTCGGGCAGGGTGTCGCACTCGAGCAGACGGTTCAGCGGGATGGCGATGTCCCGCATCGTCTGCATGTCGGTGACCTCGCTGTACTCGAGCGGGATGCAGGTGGACTCGCTGCTCCCGCGCGCCGGCGTGTTCGCCTGACAGTTCGAGCCCTGGAAGAAGATGAGACTCCCGACCGCGTTGCTGATCCCGGTGAAGCGCACCTGGAGCGAGACGCCCGCGCACTCCGCCGCGGTGACCGCGTTCTCCGCCGTGCCGAGCTGAGACAGCATCGGGGTCGGGCTTCGGCCGGTGAACTCCTGGAGTGAGCCGGTCAGCTGCGCGTGCGCGCTCGCGGGCGCCAGACCCCAGAGCGTCAGAGCGAGAGCTGCGGCTCCCATGAGCGGTCGCGTCATGCGCGCGGTTCCAAGCAAGCGTCGTGCCCTCATCATGTCGGTCGCCTCCGCAGAGAATCCAAGCTCAGCAGTGACATTATGGCATCCGGGTGGCCGGAGGCCCTGACCTCCTGCCAAAACGTCGAGCGGCCCGCCGGGCGAAGTCGCCGACGGGCCGCGTTCGTAGCACGAAACCTCTTCACTTCACGAAGAGGCCCTCGGCGATCTGGACCGCGTTGAGCGCCGCGCCCTTGCGCAGGTTGTCGCCCACGCACCAGAGCTGGAGCCCGCCCGGGTTGCCGACGTCGTCGCGGATGCGACCGACGAGCACGTCGTCCTTGCCGACCACCTGGATGGGCTGCGGGTAGACGCCATCCGCGAAGTCGTCGACGACGGTGACGCCCGGCGCCTTCTCGAGCAGGGCGCGCGCCTCGACGGCCGAGAGCGGCTTCTCGAGCTCCAGCGTGATCGACTCCGCGTGGCCGCTGATGACCGGGACCCGGACCGCCGTCGGCGAGACGCGGATGGCCGCGTCGCCGAGGATCTTCCGGGTCTCGTTCACCATCTTCAGCTCCTCCTCCTGGTAGCCGCTCTCGACGTCCCGGCTCCAGTGCATGAGGAGGTTCTGCGCCAGCTGGCCCTTCAGCTCCGAGGTGTCGACCTCTTCGCCGTTGACGAGCGCGGCCTGCTGCGCCTCGAACGCCTCGACCGCGCGCGCGCCGCTGCCGCTGATCGCCTGGTAGGTGCTGACGATCACGCGCGTGATGCGCGCCGCGTCGTGGATCGGCTTGAGCGCGACGACCATCTGGATGGTCGAGCAGTTCGGGTTGGCGATGATGCCCTTCGGGCGGTCACGGCCCGCGTCGAGGTTCACCTCCGGCACGACCAGCGGGACCTCGGGGTCCATGCGCCACGCGCTGGAGTTGTCGATCACCACCGCGCCCTTGGCCGCGGCCTTCGGCGCCCACTCCTTGCTCGTGCCGCCGCCCGCGCTGAAGAGCGCGACGTCGATCCCCTCGAAGGCCTCCTCGGTCACCGCGGCGACGGTGATCGTCTGCCCCTTGAAGGTGAGCTCTTTGCCCGCGCTGCGGGGGGAGGCGAGGGCGACGAGCTTGCCGACGGGGAAGTCGCGCTGCTCGAGGACCCGGAGCATTTCCTGTCCGACCGCGCCGGTGGCGCCGAGGACGGCTACGTTCAATTTCTCAGTCATCGCCCATCTCGGTACCACGTGCCGGGGATCCTTCAAGCGCGGCTCTGGTTGCGCGCGAGGGAAGACGTGGCCAGAAACGCCCCAGAACGGAGGCCTCATGGCTCATCGTCTGACCGCGATCCTGCTCGTCCTCGCCGCGCCCAGCCTCGCGCTGACCGGCGCCGCCCACGCCCAGCCAGCCCAGGAGACGCCAGAGGCTCCCACGCCCGAAGCCGTCGACGCGCTCCCGCCCCCGCCCGAGTCCGAGGTGGACCTCATGGAGGTGCTGCGCGGAGAGGGGCGGGGCTGGACGGCCGACGCCGCGGCGACGCGCGCGGTGGAGACGGCGCCCGGGGTGGAGCGCAGCCAGGCCGCCGTTCGCCAGGCCGCGGCCGGCGCCGAGCGCGCGCTCTACGGCTTCATCCCGCAGCTGACGCTCTCGTTCCGGTACACGCGGCTCAGCGAGATCACCAACCCGAGCCTGATCCAGGGGCCGGACATCGATCCCGATCTGATCCCCGCCATCGTCGCCGGCGTGGACGACCCGGACGCGCGGGCGCTCTGGGAGCAGACGCTGCGCGCGCAGGCGCAGCTGTCGAGCTTCTCGTTCCCCGTGATCCTGAACCAGCTGACCTTCCGCGCGTCGGTGCAATACCCGGTGAGCGACGTGCTGCTGTCGATCCTCCCCGCGTACGAGAGCGCGCGCACGAGCGAGGCGGCGGCGCGGCTCCGCGTGGAGGCGCAGGAGCAGGACGTGGCGCTGCAGGCGCGGGAGACCTTCTACAACTACGCGCGCGCCCGGGCCGCGCTGGCCGTCGCCCGCACCTCGCTGGAGCAGGCCGAGGCGCGCCACGCGCAGGTGCAGGCCTTCGTGGCCGCGGGCACCGCGGCGCGGGTGGACGAGCTGCGCATCCGCGCCCAGCGCGCGGCGGCGCAGGTGGCGGTGGTGCGCGCGGAGGCGGGCGTCGAGGTGGGCGCGACCGCGCTGCGCACGCTGCTGCATCTGCCTCCCGGCGCGGCCATCGCGGTCGGTGAAGACGTGCTCGCGCCGATCCCCGAGCTGGACGCGACCGCGCCGCAGCTGGTCTCGCGCGCGATCCACCGCCGCCGGGACGTGCGCGCCGTGCGACGCCTCATCCGCGCCGCGGGCTACCAGGTCGACGCGGCCGAGGGGAGCCGCTACCCGCACGTCGCCGTCGCGGCCAACCTCGACGTGGCGAACCCGAACAACCGCGTGTTCCCGCAGAGCGAGGAGTTCCGCGAGACCTGGGACGTCAGCGCCATCATCACCTGGTCACCCCACGATCTCCTGAACGGGGAGGCCCAGGCGAGCGAGGCGCGCGCGCAGCAGGCGCAGGCGCGCGCGGATCTGCGCAGCCTCGAGGACGCCATCCGCATCCAGGTCACCCAGGCGCACGCCGACTACGAGGCGGCGCGGCTCTCGCTCGAGGCGGCGCAGCTCGGCATCGAGGCGGCGGAGGAGAGCTACCGCGTGCAGATGGAGCGCTACCGCGCGGGCGCCTCGACGGTCAGCGACCTCATCGACGCGAGCGCCGAGCAGATCCGCGCGCAGCTCGATCTGGTCAACGCGGCGATCGACGCGCGCGTGGGCCGGGCGCGGCTGACCCGCGCAATCGGGCCGGAAGGGGAGTCGTGATCGTCGTCTCGGCCGCGGTGATCCGGGAGGCGCCCGGCGCGCCGGTGCTGCTGACGCGCCGCATGAAGGGCGCGCACCTCGCGGGCCTGTGGGAGTTCCCGGGCGGCAAGGTGGAGCGCGGTGAGGACCCGGAGGACGCGCTGGTCCGCGAGTGCCGCGAGGAGATCGCGCTCGAGATCGAGGTGGGCGACATCCTCGAGGTCGCGCACCACGCGTTCGCCGAGAAGGAGGTGCTGTTGCTGTTTTACGACTGCCGGGTCCGCGGCCGGCGCCGCATCGAGCACATCCACATCGAGCACATTGGCGTGGCCGACCACGCGTGGGTGCTGCCCTCGGAGCTCGAGCGCTACCGGTTGCCTCCGCCCGACGCGCGGCTCGTCGCCAAGCTCCAGGCCGGGCGCTGAGCAGGGAGCCGGGCGTCAGAGCAGGTCGATGGGGCCCGCGCCCTCGCGCACGACCTCGACCTCGGGCCCGGTCAGGTCGACGATGGTGGAGGACTCGAGCCCGCCCCAGCCGGCGTCGAGGAACATGTCCACGTGCGCGAAGTAGCTCGCGATGTCGTTCGGGTCGTTGAGCATCTCGCCCTCCCAGGTGGCCGAGGTGCTCACGATCGGGTTGCCCAGCTCGCGCACGAGCCCGAGCGCGACCTCGTGGTGCGGGACGCGGATGCCGACCTGCTTGCGCTTCTTGTGGATGTGCAAGATGCGTGGCGCCTCTCGGGTGGCCGGGAGGATGAAGCAGTAGGGCCCGGGCGTCAGCCGCCGCATCATGCGATACGTGCGGTCGTCCACGATGGCGTAGCGCGACAGGTCACCGAGATCGGGGCAGAGGAAGGCCAGCGGCTGGTCCTTCTTCATGCGCTTCAGCTCGTAGACGCGGTCGACCGCCTTCTTCTGGGTGAAGTCGCAGCCGATGCCGTAGACGGTGTCGGTGGGGTAGGCGATGACGCCGCCCTGTCGGAGCACGTCCACGGCCTTGCGGATCAGCCGCGGGTCCGGGTGCTCCGGATCGATCTGGATGCGTTTCATGGGGTGTCTGAGTGCTCTTCAGGGGCGGGCGTGCAGCAGGCGGCGCGTGTCTCCCCCCTCGAACAGCACCATGATGAAACCCTCGGGCGTGATCTCTTCGACCCGCCCGACCCCGAACTTGGAGTGACGGAAGTAGTCGCCGACCGCGTATGTGCGAGCGCGGTCGTAGCTCTCGGCCGTGGCGCGGGCGCGGCCGACCTCGTCCTCGCTGAGCTTCGGCGCGACCTTGCGGGCGGGCGCCTTGCGCTTGCTGCCTCCGGTGGAGCTCTTGCTGGCGCCCGCGACGCGACGCCGGCGGGTCGTCCCGGTGGACGCCGACGCGGCGGGCTTCGGCTCCTGCACCACCTTCACCGCGCGCCCGAGCGAGCGCCGCGCGGCGCCGATGCGGCTCGAGTACGGGTGACAGATGAGGCACTCCTCGATCGGCGTGGGCTGACCGGAGGCGAAGCGCTCGTCGTAGAAGGCGTTGGCGGCGCGCGCGATCAGCACCAGGCGCTGCACGTCCTCGACCGCGTCGGGGCCGTCGCCCAGGGTCGCGAAGGCGACGCGCTTGACGTGCCGCTCGGCCACGAACGCGAGCGCGTCCTTGACCGCCTTGGTGATGATCTCCGCCTTCGGCGCCGGGGCGCGGATGCCCGCGTCTTCGGGCGGACGCGACGCGATCCACAGCAAGAAGTCGCAATGAAGCTTGCCGCGGTGTAGGCGCAGCATCTCGCCGATGGGGAGCTCCCCGTCGTCGAGCCGCGCGCGCTCGCGGTCGAGCTGCGACTGGAGCTCTCCGCCGTAGTGCTCGGCGAGCTCGCGGTCGGGACCGGGGCCCGGCCAGGTGCGCAGGTCGGTCGTTCCGTCGTACACGATGGCGTCCACCCGCTGCGACGACGGGAGGTCGAATACGGAGGACGCGATGAGCTGAACGTCCATGGGGTCGGGTGGTTAGCACGTCACGAAGGCGACGCGAACCGATTCGGGTGACCGTCGCGCAAAGTGTTTAAACACCTGACTCCGGGGCGATCGTAGGGCAAGCTTCGGCCCTCATGAGTGAGCGAGCCGACAGCCCCTTCATCGTCGTCACCGCGATCCTCGACGGGAGCGCGCGCTCCGCGCAGATCACCGTCAGCCACGGGGACGCGATGGAGAAGGCGATCAACGCGACCGTCGGTCGAGAGATCGCGGGCCTCGACATCATCGAGCTCCCCGTCGCGCCGCCCGCGTTCAACGCGCTGCGCGTGATGACCGGTCGCTCCGCGGAGTCGGTCGCGGTCTACGACGTCTTCCCGCTCTCGCCCGCGCTGGCGCCGAACGTGCGCACGGTCGCCGGGCAGTTCCTCGCGGCCGAGGCGCTGTGGACGCTCGAGGAGCAGGGGCACCTCAAGGGTGTGCCGCTCAACCTCAAGCTCGACGTGCCGAAGGGCTGGGAGCGCGACCCGAAGGCCATCCACGAGAAGCTCGTGGGCGCCGGCGCGCTCGAGCTGTCGCCGAAGGCGATCGAGACCTTCAAGTCGATCAAGAGCGCCTGGGACGAGACCGCCGCCTCGCTCTGAGGGGGCGGCGCTCAGTTCAGGTCGAGCGGCATGGTCAGGGCGAAGGGCGCGATCTCCGCGTCGAAGCCCGCGCCGTCGTCGCGCTTCATCTGATAGCTGCCGTGCATCGTGCCCCGCGGGGTCTGCAGGATGCAGCCGCTGGAGTAGGTGTGCGTGGCGCCCGGCTCGAGCAGCGGCTGCTCGCCGATCACGCCCGGGCCCTTCACCTCGTCCACCTTCCCGTTGGCGTCGGTGATGATCCAGTGCCGGGTGAGCAGCTTGGCCGCGCGCTCGCCTTCGTTGTCGATCCGGACGGTGTACGCCCACACGTAGCGGCGGCCCGCCGGGTTGGACTGCTCCGCCACGTAGCGCGCGGCCACGGTCACGCGGATGCCATCGGTCAACGCCACGGAGGGGTTCTGGGCTCGCATCGGCGGAGAGATAGCACGGAAACGAAGACGGCCGCCTCGGGAGAGGCGAGCCGCGGTCGAGCGTTCGCTCGAGATGACCCCAAGGGGACTCGAACCCCTGTTACCGGCGTGAGAGGCCAGTGTCCTAACCACTAGACGATGGGGCCGTAGGACCTGAAGGAAGAGAGCGGAATGTCATGACCCCAAGGGGACTCGAACCCCTGTTACCGGCGTGAGAGGCCAGTGTCCTAACCACTAGACGATGGGGCCGTCTATCGGAGCCGTCTCGACTCCGTGTCGGCGGTGTTCTGGCTCACCGCCTGGTCGTCCTGCGCCCGAAGGCGTGTGCGAGAGCGTGACAGGTACGCATGCTCTCGCACGGACTCGGGGACTAGGATTCGAACCTAGATAAGCAGCGCCAGAAGCTGCTGTCCTGCCATTAGACGATCCCCGAATGAATTTTCAGCCCGAGGGGCTTTCGCCCGCGCGGAGCCGGGTGTTTAGCGCCGGTCATCGGGTTGGTCAAGCGAAACGTCCACGCCTCCGGAGGACGATCCAGCGGCCTGTCTCCAGGCCTCCTCACGTACTTGATCGTTTCAGTGGGGTATATCGTCGGCGGGGCCGCCTCCGCTCGTATTCTCCCTGGAAATGAGGCCAATTGCGGGGGTTCGAGGTTCCCCCTTGCGTTCCTGGGGTTTCTGATGCAGAAAGGTTCTACGGTTTTCCGATAAGGAATAGAGGCCATGGCAAACTGGATCGTGACGGCGAATCGACTCTCGGATGGCGCGGTGGTCTACCTCCGCGGGGATCGCGGCTGGACGGGCGACCTCCAGCAGGCGCGCTCGCTCGGCGACGCGCAGGCGGCGGACGACCTGCTCGCGTGGGCGAGGGGACAGGAGGCGGTGGTCTGCGACCCGTACCTCTCCGAGGTCGGCGTCGAGGGCGCGCGTCTGATCCCGCTGACCGCGCGTGAGCGCATCCGGGCGGAGGGCCCGCGGCCCACGCTCCAGCGTCTCGGATACCTCCCGGAGCGCGAGGCGGCGCCGGCCCGCGCAGCCGTCGGCTGAGCCATGTACCAGTACGACGCGTTCGATCAGCGCATCGTCGAGGAGCGCGCCGCACAGTTCCGCGATCAGGTCCTGCGGCGCATCGACGGTCGCCTCACCGAGAACGAGTTCAAGCCGCTGCGCCTGCAGAACGGCCTCTACATGCAGCTGCACGCGTACATGATGCGCATCGCGGTGCCGTACGGGCTGCTCTCGTCGACGCAGGTTCGCAAGCTCGCGCACATCGCGCGCACCTACGACAAAGGCTACGCGCACCTGACCACGCGGCAGAACGTGCAGCTCAACTGGCCGAAGCTCGAGGACGTGCCGACCATCCTCGACGAGCTGGCCGAGGTGCAGATGCACGCCATCCAGACCAGCGGCAACTGCATCCGCAACATCACCAGCGACCCCTACGCGGGCGTGGCGAAGGACGAGATCGAGGACCCGCGGCCCTACTGCGAGATCCTCCGCCAGTGGTCGACCTTCCACCCGGAGTTCGCGTTCCTGCCGCGCAAGTTCAAGTTCGCGGTGACGGGCGCCGAGACCGATCGCGCGGCCATCGCGGTGCACGACGTGGGCATCCGCCTCGTGCGCAACGACGCCGGCGAGGTGGGCTTCGCGTATTACGTGGGCGGCGGCCAGGGCCGCACGCCGCTCCTCGCGCCGTGCATCAACCCGTTCGTGAAGAAGCACGACCTGGTCAGCTACGCCGAGGCGGTGCTGCGCGTCTACAACCGCCTCGGGCGGCGGGACAACAAGTTCAAGGCGCGCATCAAGATCCTCGTCAAGCAGACCGGCGCCGCCGAGTTCGCGCGCCTCGTCGACGAGGAGCACGCGAAGATCGCGGACGGCCCGCTGAAGCTGCGAGACGAGGACATCGCGCACTTTCAGCGCTTCTTCGTCCCGCCGGCCTACGAGGTGCTCACCAACGGCGACACCACCGTGGGCGCGGCGCTGCTCGGCAAGGACCGCGACTTCGCGCGCTGGGTCGAGCACAACGTCGAGGAGCACCGGGTCCCGGGCTACGCCATCGTCAACCTCTCGGTGAAGTGCCACGAGCTGCCGCCCGGAGACATCACGGACGCGCAGCTCGACCAGGTCGCCGACCTCGCCGAGCGCTTCAGCTTCTCGCGCGTCGTCGTCACGCACCGGCAGAACCTCGTCTTCCCCGACGTGAAGAAGAAGGACCTCCCTGCGCTGCATCGCGCGCTCGAGCAGCTCGGCTTCGCCACGCCCAACGTGGGCAAGGTCTCCGACGTCGTCTGCTGCCCGGGCCTCGACTACTGCAACCTCGCCAACGCGCGCTCCATCAACGTCGCGCAGGATCTCACGCGGCGCTTCGAGGACCTCGCGAAGGTGCGCGAGCTCGGCGACCTGCAGCTCAACATCAGCGGCTGCATCAACGCATGCGGCCACCACCACGTCGGCCACATCGGCATCCTCGGGATCGACAAGGGTGGGGTGGAGCACTACCAGCTCATGCTCGGCGGCTCCTCGGGCGACAGCGCGTCGCTCGGCAAGGTGCTCGGCCGCGCGCTCACCGGTGAGGAGATCGGCGACGCGGTGGAGAAGGCCGTGCTCGCCTACCTCGCGCTGCGTCAGAGCGAGGCGGAGAGCTTCCTCGACGCCTACCGACGCCTCGGCCCGAGCCCGTTCAAGGAGGCGGTCTATGAAGCTCATCCGGCGTGATGAACACGGCGCTCGCATCGAAGACGACGCCTGGGTCGCCGTCTCCGACGAGGTGACCGTCCCGCACGAAGGAGACGCCCTCGTCTCCCTCTCGCGCTGGCGATCCGAGGCGGACGCGCTCCGCGCGCGGTCCGGTCGCGTCGGCGTGCGCGTCCCCGGCGA
The DNA here is from genome assembly GCA_040218145.1 of Sandaracinaceae bacterium. Lineage (GTDB taxonomy): Bacteria > Myxococcota_A > Polyangia > Polyangiales > Sandaracinaceae > JAVJQK01. The sequence continues at coordinate 41,812 of JAVJQK010000108.1, forward strand.
CACCCCGCCGGAGGAGCTCGCGCCGCTGCTCGACGGCGTCTCGCTCGTCGCCATCGAGCTGCCGAAGTTCACCGACGGCCGCGGCTACTCCCTCGCGCGCCTCCTGCGCGACCGCTTCGGCTACCAGGGCGAGCTGCGCGCGGTCGGCCACGTCCTCCGCGACCAGCTCCTCTACCTCGCGCGCTGCGGCTTCGACACCTTCGCGCTCGCCGAGGGCAAGTCCCTCGACGACGGCCTCGCCGCCTTCGATGACTTCAGCGTCACCTATCAGCCCGCCGCCGATCACGACCAGCCCATCTGGCGCCGCCGCGCTCCCCGCTGATCACTCGAAACGGGCGGGGTCGGGCTGCGGGAAGCCGAGGCGCTCGGTCCAGCCGTAGCTGCCGGAGCGGCCGGCGCGGCGGAGGATCTGGCTGCCGTTGACGCCTTCGCCTTGCGTGACCGAGAGGTAGCCGTCCGCGGTGTACTCGCCGTGCGTGTCGCCCTCGGGCGGGGTGTAGCCCTCGGGCGCGACGCCGCCCGCGCCGACGCGCCAGATCTGCTGCGTGGGCGGGTAGGTGTCGGTGACCTGGGTGCGCACGGCCTGGTTGCGGTCGAGGTCGCGCACGATGCGGAAGTTGGTGACGGTGAATCCTGGCACGCCGCGCTGACGCAGGACGCGCGCGCCGCGGGGCAGGGAGCTGTCCTCGACGTCGCGCTCGTCGTAGGGCGCGATCTCGTCGACCCGCCGCACGAAGGTGACCATGCGCCGCATCGGTGCGCCGCGGAGCTCCGCCCGGGCCACGCCGCCCTCGACGGTGAAGCCGATGGCCACGGGGGTGGAGAGATCGTTCTGGAAGCGGAAGTTGAGCTGCGGGTAGCTGACCACCGCGTCGAGGCCCATGAAGATGTAGGTGCTCGGGCGGCTGTGCGGCTGCCGCTCCACGATGGGCAGGCCGGCGAAGAAGACCGCCGCGTGCAGGCTGCCCGCGACCTGGCAGGTGCCGCCGCCGACGCCGTCGACGAGCTCGCCCCCCGCGATGACCGGGGCGGGGCGGAAGCCGTTGGCCTCGCTGCGCTCACCCACCGCCTCGTTGAAGTCGAAGGTCTCGCCCGGCATCACCACCAGGCCGTCGATCTTGGAGGCGGCGACGCGGAGGTTGAAGGTCCGGTCGCGCGACTCGGCGGTGTTCGCGTAGCGGGTCTCGTAGCTCGCGAGCACGTGGCCCAGCTCGAGGTCCTGCAGGTCGTCCGCGGTGCGGTGCGCGCGGCGGATCTCCACGTCCGCCTCGGCGCGTCGCTCCCCGCGCTCGACCGCGGCCCGGATCGCGTCGAGGGTGCCGTGCACGTCCAGGAGCCGACCGTCGGTGTGCGGGGTGATCTCGCCCGTGCGCACGTTCGCCCGCGCGTCGTTCGGGCGGCGGTCGTAGCCGTCCTTGAGGTCGGCGAGGCGCTCGAACATCGCCGCCTCGTCCATCACGACCGGCAGCCGCAGCGAGAGCGGGCGCCCCGAGGCGACGGCGGCGTGGTAGCGGCGCATCGCGCTCGTCGTGTCGGTGGCCTGCTCGAGCTGCGCGACGAGGCGCGGCTCGTCCAGGGTGGCCCCGAAGGCGCGGCGTGAGCGGGTCAGCGGCTCCTCGCCCGGGACCACCAGGGTCAGCGGCGCGGCGTTCCACCGTGCGGCGAGCGTGCGCGCGAACGCGGCGGGATCCTCGCCCTTGTCGATGGCGGCGTCTCCCGCGCGCACGTCGGTCGGCGGCGCGGCGGCGCGCGCGACGGACGGCCCCTGCTGCTGGGTGAGCACCCACGCGCTCAGCCCCCCGGCGGCGGCGAAGCAGAGCACGGCGCCGGTCACCCGGGCGCGCTCGAGCCAACGATGGAGTCCCTCCATGTCCCCACGGCTACCCGTCGGGGCCCATCTCGGTCAAAAAACGGGACCAGCGCGCGACGGCGCTAGCCGCTGACCTTGCCCCAGGGCAGCCCGCGGTCCGAGGGATCACGCAGCTCCCAGGCGGCGAGGGTGATCGCCTCGAGCCGGCCTCGAAGGCACGCCTTGCAGGCGAAGGGGCCCTCACCGTCGGCGCCGGTCGAGGCGACCGCGTCGACCTCTCGATCGCAGAGATCGCAGCGCGCCTCCGCCTCCTCGTCCAGCGTGCGCGTGCCTTCCCGTACCTTGCCCCGCCCCGCGACTCGAACCTCGATCATCGAGCACCTCCCTCGGGAATTACTACCACGACGCCGCGGCTCAGAACTCGGCGACGCAGCGGATGCGACCGCACGCACCGCAGGTGAACACGTGCAGGGCGCCGTCGAGGAACTGCCCTCCCTCGTGGTCGAGCAGGAGCTTCATCGCGCCGTGGGCGTCGCAGCGCGGGGTGTCGTCGGACTGATCCCAGCCGGGCACGCCGCCGAGGTAGGCGCCGAAGCTCCCGTCGCGGGGCGCCGGGCCTGGGACCTGCTCCATCCACGCCTGAAACTCGCCCTCGACCTCCTCCGGATGGAGGGGACGCTCCCACTCGTCATCGTCGAGCCAGGCCGAGAGCGCGGGTGGAAACGGCCCCTCGACCGCGCGCGCGTCGAAGCCCAGCAGCACGCTGGCCGCCGCGTCCGGGTCACGCTCGGAGCGCAGCCGGTACCAGTCGTTCGAGGGCGCCACGCGCATCGGCGCGCGCGCGGTCACGGCCTGCGTGGGGCACGCCGGGCGCGAGGCGTGGTGGCCCCCGGACGCCGGCCGGACCGCGCGGTGGGTCGCCCGCGTCCACCCCGCCCACGCGACGCTCGGGTCGCGCGGAGCGCGCGCGCCGCACGCGAAACAGAAGAGCGCCGCGAAGCCCGCGCCGTCTCCGCCGAAGGCGCGCACGAGGTCGGGAGAGAGCTGGATGCACATCTCCATCGGCGCCGCGCACAGGCCGCAGGCGGGCCAGTCGGGCGAGTCCAGGAACGCGACGTCCCCGAGCGCGAAGCTGACGTCGGGGCTCGGCTCGATGTCGGCGGGGCGCGATGAATGGGGCACGCTCAGCGGCACCACGACCGGCGCGGTGCGGGCGAGCTCGTCCCGCCACGGCGCGAAGAGCGGGTGCTGCGGGAGCTCGAGCGGCGGCACGTCGAGCGCCGCGGGAACGGACACCGCGTCCAGGTCGCTCCAGCGCGGGTGGCGCGCGACGAGCTTCTCCCAGGTCACGCGCGGCGGCTCGGGCGCCATGGCCGGCGCCGCGGAGGGCGGCTGAGGCTCCGCCCACTCCACGCGCGTGGCCTTCAGCACGCCGCGGAAACCGGCCTGCGTCTCGAGCACCCGCAGGCGTGTGCCCACCTCGGGCAGGGGGCGCAGCGCGGAGAGCGCCGTGCCGCCGACCCGGACGCGCGAGCCGTCGTCCATGTCGATCCACCCGAGCGCGTCGATCGGGTCGAGCTCGGTGAGTGTTCCTTCGGACATCGCGGCCAGCATACGGCGCCGCGCCGCCGGGCCGCACCCTCGCCGCGCTGCCTCTCGGCGGATGCCCGGAACGACTTGGGTTGACGCGCGAAGTCGGGTAATCAGGGCGATTCGCCACACTGGCTTCTGGGAGGGATGACATGAAGACGTACGCAGACTCCGCGAGCTGCACCTCCGGCGTGCCTCGGCCGCGCCGACCGATCGGCCTGAGCGTCGGTCTCGGCCTGCTCCTGTCGCTCTGCCTCGCGTGCTCCCCACCCGAAGACGCTGCCCCCGACGGCGCGACCATGGGCGTGGAAGATGGCGCCACGATGGGCGGTGACGATGGCGGCGCGACGACGTGCGGTGATGCGCTGTGCGAAGGCACCGAGACGTGCGCCAGCTGCGCCGAGGACTGCGGCGAGTGCCCCGACGAGCCGATCTGCGGCGACGCCCGCTGTGATCCGACGGAGACCTGTGAAGACTGCGCCGAGGACTGCGGCGCGTGCCCGCCGAGCCCGGAGCCGTACACGCACGCCGCGTTGCTGGCGCGGCGCTCGGGCTTCGCCGCGATGGTGACCGGGGCGGGCGCCGACGCCGACACGGATGCGACGCGCCACGTCTGGGTCACGAGCACCAGCGACGCCGGACCGGGCTCGCTGCGAGAGGCGCTCTCCGTGGCCGGGCGCTGGGTGCGCTTCGACGACAGCCTCGGCCCCGAGCCGACGATCACGCTGACGTCGGGCCCCATCGTGCCCGCCGCCGACATCACGCTCGACGGCCGTGGCAAGCACGTGACCATCATGTCGTCGCACACGCAGACCGTGTTCGACATCGAGAACGACAACCAGATCTTCGTCAACCTCGAGGTCGTGATCGACGCGCGCGATCAGAACCCGCAGGCGGACTGCTTCAACATCAACGGCGGGGGCGGCGATCCGGTCGACGACGTCTGGATAAACCACGTGACCATGAGCGGGGCGCGCGACAAGCGGGTGGGCGTGCCGTTCGGCGCCGACGTGACGATCGACTGGTGTCACATGTTCGGCGGGACGGGCCATGGCGTCCTGGTGGGCTGCATGTCGTGCTCGCGGCCGGAGGTCTCCTTCACGACGATGCATCACAACTACATGCACGATCTGCCGGACCGCTACCCCCGCGTGTCCGACGGCCATCACGTGCACGCGTACAACAACGTGAGCGCCAACTGGGCGTACTACGCCATGGGCGCGGTCCGCGACGGCGAGCTCGTGGCCGAGAACAACTGGTTCACGCCCGGGGGCGATGACACCGCCATCAAGGCCTCCGAGGGCGCGCACGCGCGCGGCATCGTCAGGGCCACCGGCAACGTCCTCAACGGCGGCACGGAGGAGCAGAACGCTCCCGCTCGGGCCTTCACGCCCCCCTACGCCTACGATCTCGACGTCGCCGATCCGAGCGCGCGTGAGCGCGTCGTCGCGGAGGCGGGCTGGCAGCCCGCGAGCTTCTGGGACCGCTGAGGTGAGCGCGTCACTTCCGCGGCCGCGGTAGACCGAACGCGTCGAGGCGATTGACCAGCGTGCGCCGCGAGATGCCGAGCGTCTCGGCCGCGCGCGTCTGGTTGCCGCCGCAGGCCTCGAGGGCCTCCACGATCCGCTGCCCCTCGAGCTGCTCCATCTTGGAGCTCGCTGGGCGGACGCTCGCGGTCGTGCGCGTAGCGGGAGCGCACGCGACTTCCAGCGCGCCGCCGACGCGCCGCTCGTCATGGCCGAGGGCTGCGACGGGCCGTTCGCGGTCCTCGCCGGGGAGCACGACGCGCCGCGCTCGTTGCGGGCGCCCGAGCCCGAGTAGCGCCGCTTCCAGTACGTCTGCTTGCCCCCTCAGGGGTCGCCGGAGGCGCACGCGATGGACGGGACGAGGTAGAGACGTCCGTGGCCGGCTCAGATGCTGTGGCGATGGAGGTCGGGGCAGGCGGTGACCTCGAAGGCGCCCTCGACGGTGTAGCCGGCTCCGGCCATCGAGATGGTCCCCGTGAAGCGAGCGAGCTCCTGGTCGTGCTCGCTGATCACCACCTCGCCGGCCATCGGCACGGTCGCGTCGCCGAGGTCGAGCTCCGCCTCGACGGGGAAGGTCTCCTCGTAGGAGAGGCCGCCGCGCGGGGAGAAGCTGACCATGAGCCGCGGATGGCGACACGCCTCGAAGTGCCCCGGGACGAACACCAGCGCGAGCGACGTCGTGAAGCCGCTCTCCAGGCTCGCCACGACCTCGAGCGCGACGCCGGTCGGGCTCGCGGTCACCGTCGACGCGCTCTCCGGGCAGCTCGGCGCGCCGCCGTCGCGGGCCCACACGTCATCCTGGCGCACGCGCCCGTCCGCGCAGCGCGCCTCTCGCTGCGGGCAGAGGACCCCGCCGAGCACGCCGGGCGCGCTCGGGTCGACGCGCAGCTGCTCGATCGGCGCGCCCGCCGTGCCGAGGGGGCCCTCGAGGATCGCGTCGGCGTTGAGCATGAAGCTGTCGCTCGGGCGCCAGGACGCTCCGAGGCGCGCCTGGAACGGCAGCGGGGAGTCCGCGCCGATCCCGTCGCGGTAGAAGCGCGTCTCGATCGGCGCTCCGTCCGCCGTCCCGGCGCTGGTGCCGTTCACGGTGGCGCGCGCCCCGAGCACGGCTCCCGGGGGCTGGACCATCAGCCCCAGAGAGAAGCGCGGGTCAATCTGCCAGAGCGCGCCGATCCGGAACACGAGCAGCTCCGCTCCGAGCTCTACCTGCGCGAGTCGCGTGAACAGCGACCGCGTGCCATCGCCACGATCTCCTTCTCCGCGTGGTGAAAGCTCCGCACGGCGAGGAACGCGCTCACGCCGATCCCCAGCTCGGGGATCGGGCTCAGCCCGTAGGACACGCCGTACCAGCGCGTCCGATCGACTCGATGGATCTGGAGCGAGCGGGTCTCTCCGCCCTCCTGCGACGCGGCGATGAAGCGCCGGTTGACGTGGCTCGGCGAGAACGTCGCGAACGCGAAGCCGTGCCGGACGACCGAGCCGTCCACCTGCACCGAGCCGCCGGCGTAGAACGGCACGCCGACCGCGTCGCGGTACTCGAGCGCCGTGGAGCTCGGGTCGAACGCGCCCACCTGGTACTGACCCGAGAGGCTGACCCCGACGTTCCCGCTATGGCCGACCGGCAGCCCGCCCGGGTTGTAGTAGGCGGCCGAGGCGTCGTCCGCGCGGCCGGTGTACGCGCCGCCCATGCCCACGGCCTCCTCGCCGACCGACCAGCGCGAGCCACGCGGTGCGGGGCATGCCCGGATGCTATCGCGCCCCGGAGAGCCGCGCGTGTTTCCCGCTCGAGGCTCGACGTGGCGCACGCGCGCGCTCGCCGCCTCCTTGACGCGCCACCCGCTCAATCGTACATCGACGATACGCGCTCGGTGCGGGACGATCATGAAGAAGACCAGGAAGACGCCGCGCTGCCCCGCGGCCGTCCCGACGCCCCCCGTGCCGGTGGACGAGGACGAAGCGAACGAGCGCCTCGCCCGGCTCGCCAAGGCCATCGCGCACCCGGCGCGCGTCTCCATCCTCCGCATGCTCGTGCGCCAGGAGGGGTGCATCGTCGGCGACATCGTCGGCGAGCTCCCGCTCGCGCAGTCGACCATCTCGCAGCACCTCAAGCAGCTGAAGGAGGCGGGGCTCATCCGCGGCGAAGTGGACGGACCGCGCGTCTGCTACTGCGTCGAGCCGGGCGCGGTCGCGCTCCTCAAGGCGCTGGTCGAGGCGCTGTGACGCGCCGCTCCGTGTTCTTTTCATCGTGCTTCGCCGATAGACGATAGGGGTCCCCATGGGTGTCTTCGAACGCTTCCTCTCCCTCTGGGTCGCGCTGGCCATCGCGACCGGCGTCGGCCTCGGGCTCGCCGCGCCCGGCCTGTTCGAGGTCGTGGCCCGCCTCGAGTGGGCGCGGGTCAACCTCGTCGTCGCGGTGCTCATCTGGCTGATGATCTACCCGATGATGCTCAAGGTGGAGCCGTCGTGCCTGAAGGACGTCGGCAAGAAGCCCAAGGGGCTCGCCCTCACCCTGGCCGTCAACTGGCTCATCAAGCCGTTCAGCATGGCCGCGCTCGGCGTGCTCTTCTTCCAGCACGTCTTCGCGAACCTGGTGCCCACCGAGGACGCGCAGCAGTACATCGCGGGGATGATCCTGCTCGGCGTCGCGCCGTGCACGGCGATGGTCTTCGTGTGGAGCCACCTGACCGACGGAGACGCCAACTACACGCTGGTGCAGGTCTCGGCGAACGACCTGATCCTGGTGTTCGCCTTCGCGCCGATCGCGGGGCTCTTGCTGGGCGTCACCGAGCTTCAGGTCCCGTGGGAGACGCTGCTGGCCTCGGTGGTGATCTTCGTCGTCATCCCGCTCGGGGCGGGGCTGCTCACCCATCAGCGGCTCCAGACGACCGGCGGCGCCGCGGCCATCGACAGGCTGTCCGGCAAGCTCAAGCCGTCCTCCATCGTGGGGTTGCTGCTGACGGTGGTGCTCCTGTTCGGCTTCCAGGCCGAGACCATCGTGGCGCAGCCGGGCCGGGTCGCGCTCATCGCCGTCCCGCTGCTCATCCAGAGCTACGGCATCTTCGCCATCGCCTATGGGCTGGCGCGGGCGCTCGGGCTGCCCTTCGACGTGGCGGCCCCGGCCGCGATGATCGGGACCTCCAACTTCTTCGAGCTGGCCGTGGCCGTCGCCATCAGCCTCTTCGGCCTCTCCTCGGGCGCCGCCCTCGCCACCGTCGTCGGGGTGCTCATCGAGGTGCCGGTCATGCTCTCGCTCGTCGCCTTCGCCAACCGCACCAGGGGCTGGTTTCCGACGCCCTCGACCGCCTCCACCTGAGAGAGACCCATGCCCGGACTGCACTTCGACTCCGTCCTGTTCCTCTGCGTCGCCAACTCGGCGCGCTCCCAGATGGCCGAGGGCCTCGCCCGCGACCTGCTCGGTGACGCGGCGCGCGTGCAGTCCGCCGGCTCGTCGCCGTCGCGGGTCCACCCGCTCGCCGTCGAGGCGATGGCCGAGCTGGGCATCGATCTGTCTTCGCAGACCTCGAAGTCGGTCGACTCCATCGATCCCGACGGCGTCGACCTCGTCATCACGCTCTGCGCCGAGGAGGTCTGCCCCGCGCTCCTCTCCAGCGCGCCGCGGCTGCACTGGCCGCTCGAGGATCCCGACCGCGCGGCGGAGCGCCTCACCGACGCGGAGCGGCTGGAGCGCTTCCGCGTGGCCCGGGACCAGATCCGCGCCCGGCTCGAGGTGCTCACGGCGCTCCGCGACGTGCCCGACGGCCCCGACCCCCGCGAGTTCCACGCGAGCCTCCGTGTCCCGGACCTGCCCGCGGCGGCTCGCTTCTACACCTGGCTCCTCGGCGTAGCGCCCAAGGAGTGGACCCACCGCTACGTGACCTTCGTGAGCGAGGCGCTGCGGACCAACTTCGTGATCCTCGTCGACGACGGCCAGCCGTTGCACCACGACACGCTCTACCACCTCGGCGTCGACGTCGGGACGAAGGCGGCGGTCATCGCCGCGCACCGCGCGGCCGAGGCGGCGGGCTGGCCGCTGCACAAGCCCGCGCGCACCACCTGGCGTGGCACGCCGCTGCACGAGCTGTGGCTGAAGGACCCGGGCGGGAACCTCGTCGAGATCTACGCTCGGCTCGACGACGCCGAGCTGGCCGAGATGCCGGCGGACCGGGAGCCCGTGGTCCTGGTCGCGGGCGGGTGAGCCGCGCTGCGAGGGCGACTCACGCGGCCTCTCCCGCGCGCTTCAGCGCCAGCCTCGCCGCGATGGGGCCCGTGAGCTCGAACGCGATCGTGGTCGCCACGAGGGTGGACAGGACGCGGGGACCGAGCTCGGGGAGGTGCTCGGCGAGGGAGAGCCCGAGGCCCAGCGCCACCCCCGCCTGAGGCAGGAGGCACCAGCCGACGTAGCGGCGCTCGGGCGCGCTCAGGCCCCCCAGACGGGCGCCGAGTCGGGCCCCGCCGAGCTTCCCCGCCGCGCGCGCGGCGACGTAGAGCAGCCCGAACCACGACACTTCTCGCAGCGAGCCGAGCTCCAGCGCGTAGCCCGCGAGCAGGAAGAAGACGATGAGGAAGGGCTCGCTGGCGCCCTCGATGGCGTGAAAGGCCCGATCGTGCTCGCCCCAGTTGGCCACGACGGCGCCCATCGTCATGCACGCGATCAGGTGGGACAGGCCGAGCTGCTCCGCGAGCCCCGCGGCGATCAGGACTGCGCCGAGCGTCTCGATCATCGTCAGCTCCCCGTCCACGACGCGCCCGCTGAGCCACGCCATGGGGGCGCCGAGCAGGAGCCCGAGCACGACGCCGCCGAAGACCTCCCGCGCGCCCTCCAGCAGGTACCCCCACGCCTCGCCTTCCACGCCGAGGGTGCTCTGCACGATCACCACGAGGGCGCTGAACAGGAGCACCCCCCACGCGTCGTCGATCGCGACGACCCGCAGCGTGGTCTCGGACACCGGCCCCTTGGCGGACACCTCTCGGATGACGTCGACGGTCGCCGCGGGCGCGGTCGCGGGCGCGACGGCGGCGAACACGAGCGAGAGCGCGAGTCCCGCGCCAGCCACGAAGAGGGCGGCTCCCACCGCGACGGCCGCGCCGACCGCCTCGACCACCGACAGGACGAGCACGCCGCGTCCGCTCTGCTTCAGCTCGCCCCACTTGAAGTGCCGGCCGAGCATGAAGCCGATCATGCTCAGGGTGATTCGGCTGACCAGCGGGAACCAGTCCGCCACGGACGCGGGGACGAGGTCGAGCGCGGACGGGCCGACCGCGACGCCGATCAGGAGGAGCAGCGTGACCCGAGGGACGTGCGCGCGACGGCCGACGTAGTGGGCGACGAAGCCCAGCACGAGGAACAGGCCCAAGAGCCACAGCGTGGTCCCACCTTCCACAACGTTCACGGGCTCGGCGCAGCTCCCTTTGCGAGGAACAGGGCGCGCGGGCCGGCGCGTCCGTCAGCGAGGCCCGAGGGCTGTGGCGGCTCGGACCGGCCGCCTCGTCGCCGCGCTGGCCGGCCACATACGCACCCGTCTCCGGCCGGCAAACGGGACGCGGCCGTCGCCTGGGGGGCTCACGGGACGGTCACGGTCAGGAACGGGCGGGCGCCCGCCAGCGGAGACTCGTCGAGACCGAGCTGCCGCGCCGCGGGCGGAGGCAGCAGCCGGAACAGCAGCACGAGCTCCGCGCGCGTCACCGCCTCGGGCACGGTCCAGCGCAGCTCCCAGGTCTCGCCCGGATCGAGACGCGAGTCCCGGGCGATGGAGGCGGCGTAGGGGGGCAGCGCGGGCTCGCCCTGCGCGTCCACGTAGACCTTGCCGAACACCGCGTCGGGGTCCTCGGCCATCGGGTCCGACTCGAAGCTCCGCCACACCACGCGGCCCTCCGCGTCGTAGCCGGTGGCGCGCGCGAACACCACGCGCCCGGGGAAGCCCGTGGGCATGGCGTGCCCGGACTCGTTGCGGAGCGGGGCGCGCAGCGACGTGCCCTCGAGCGTCGGCGTCACCGTGACGGCCGACGCCATGAAGGCCTGCTCCGGCTCGTCGGCGTACAGCTGGTGCGGCCCGAGGAAGGCGTTGGCTGCGGTGCGTGGCGCGGCGGTCGAGGGCGCCGCTGGCGCCCTCGACCGCCGGCATGTGGCAGCTCGCGCAGCCCTCCGCGCCCGTGTGCTCGGTGCCGGTGGTGCAGGTGTCGACGCCGGCCGCGTTCTGCGTCGCCTGGTGGCACTTGAGGCACATCGTGCGCCCGTCGGTGAGCCAGGGCGCGGCGGCGCCGACGCCGTGCGGCGCGGGCGCCTGGGCGTCGACGTCGTGAGGCCCTCGCATCGTCAGCCCGTCCGCCCAGCGGACCGCGTGCGCGCCCTTGCGCGCGCCGTCCGCCATGTCGACGGACGCCACCAGGTGACACGCGGCGCAGCCCACACCGACGCGGGCCGCCGCGCTGTCCGGGCGCTCGGGGGCGCGCGGGCCGTGGCACTGGGCGCAGCGCGCCGCCAGGGCCTCTCCCTCTCGGCCCATGCGCAGCCGGCGCATGGCTCCGTAGAGGGGATCCGCGTCGTGGTGGGCGCGCGCGTGCATGCTCGCACGCCACTCCTCGACGACGACGACGTGGCAGCTGTCGCACGCGCTCGGACCGTCCGGGTCGAGCGCGACGGACGGCGCCGGCTCGGGCCTCGGGGTGAGGGGGGGCGGCGGAGCCCCGCTCGTCGTCGCAGCACGCGACGGCGGGAGGAGGAGCGCCAGGGGCGCGACGCGGGGCCGGAGCGGCGTGTGGTTCATCGAGAGTCCGGCGGGGGCTCACCTGTCGGCGAGAGCCCGCAGGTACACGCCGCGCGGGGCGCCCGCAAACGCAGCCGAGCCCGCCGTCCGTTGCGGCGCGCGGCCTCGGTGAACCCCGCGTGGATCCCAGCGTGGAGGAGAAGAGCCCATTCGTTGCGCCTACCGGGTCGAGCGTTCAACGGCCGCGGCGAGTGTCGTGAGGAAGAGCAGCCCGGTCGGCCGCGGGTGTGGCGACGCGCCGCGGGAGGTCACATGTTCATGGAGTCTTCGTCCTTGGCCTGGCTTCCCGTCCCCCGCGAACCCTCGCAGACGGGCTCCCGAAACTGGCTCCGGCGACGCGCCGAGGCGCGCCAGCGGGCCCCTCACCTCGAGTCAAATGGACAAGAAACCTCGACAAGCCCGTCGCGCGCTCGCGCTCGCGGCGCTCCCGCTCTTCTGCGCGTGCGGCCCCGCCAACGGGGGCGTGCCGGGCGCCCCGGACGTCGTGGACCTACCCATCACGGGGACCGTGTTCACCATCGTCTTCGAGAACCACGGCGTCGGCGCCGTCTTCGATCCGTCGAACGAGTACTTCAATCAGCTCGCCGAGGAGCATGGGACGGCGGACGCGTACCTCGCCAACGACCACCCCAGCCTCGTCAACTACATGCTGATGACCTCCGGGCTCACCCACTTCTCCGACAACGGCCCGCCGGCGAGCCAAGAGGTCGACGGCGTCGAGCACCTCGCCGCTCAGCTCGAGGCCGGGGGCGTCCCGTGGCGCGCCTACATGGAGGGGATGGGCGAGCCGTGCCGACTCGACGACGTCGGGCTCTACGCGGTCAAGCACAACCCGTTCGCCTACTACACCTCGCTGACCGACGACCGCGCGCGCTGCGAGGAGCGGGTGGTGGACTTCGACTCACACTTCGCCGACGACCTCGCGGCGAACACCTACCGCTACATGTGGATCACGCCGGACATGTGCAACAGCATGCACGATTGTCCCACGCAGACGGCGGACGCGTGGCTCTCGCGCGTCATCCCCCAGATCCTCGACTCTCCGGGCTACCGCGAGGGCGGCGCGATCTTCGTGCTCTGGGACGAGGGCGACGCGGACGCCACCTACGCGTGGTCCTACGTCTTCGGCCGGCCCCAGAACATCCCGGCCATCGTGATCTCGGAGCACCTGGTCTATCCGGGCTTCGCCTCGCCCACCCGCTACGACCACCGCTCGTACCTCGCGACGATCGAGGACATCTTCGGTCTGCCGCGCCTCCCCACGACGGTCGCCGCGACCCCGATGGCGGACTTCTTCCTCGATGACCCCTGGCCCGCCGCCGTCGACGCGGTGGAGTAGGCGCCCGCGCGCCTCTGACGCGTGCTACCAAGAGGGCGTGAAGAACGCGGTCGTTGGCGTCTCGGGCGGGATCGCCGCCTACAAGGCCCCGCTCCTCGTGCGGGAGCTGATGCGGCGCGGGTTCACGGTGCGCGTGGTGATGACCGAGTCCGCCGCGCGCTTCGTGGGCCCCGTCACCTTCACCGGGCTGACCGGCGCGCCGCCGGTGCGCGACCTCTGGGACCCGAGCTACGCGGGCGAGGTGCACGTGGAGCTGGCCGGGTGGGCCGACGTGATGGTCGTCGCGCCCGCCACCGCGAACGTGATCGCGCGCGCCGCGCAGGGGCTCGCCGACGACGCGCTGACCGCCACGCTCCTCTGCTGGGACGGGCCCACCGTCTACGCGCCGGCCATGCACCACCGCATGTGGGACAACCCCGCGACGGCCCGCAACGTGGCGCTCCTGGCCGCGTCGGGCGCGTCCTTCGCCGGCCCCGTCTCCGGCCCCCTCGCGAGCGGCGAGTCGGGCATGGGCCGCATGGCCGAGCCGGACGCCATCGCCGACGCGGTGGAGGCGCGTCTCGGCGTGCCCGACCTCGCGGGGCGCACGGTCCTCATCAGCGCGGGCGGCACCCAGGAGGACCTCGACCCGGTCCGGTTCCTCGGCAACCGCTCCACCGGCAAGATGGGCTACGCGCTCGCGGCCGAGGCGGCCCGGCGCGGCGCGCGCGTCGTCCTCGTGAGCGGCCCCACCGCGCTGCCGGATCCCGCGGGCGTCGACGTACTGCGGGTGCGCTCCGCGCGCGAGATGGAGGAGGCGGTCACCGCGCACCGCGACGCGGCCGACGCCATCCTCATGGCCGCCGCCGTCGCCGACTACCGCCCCAAGGACCTCGCCGCGCACAAGCTCAAGAAGGGCGACGGCCCGATGGCGCTCGAGCTGGTCCGCAACCCCGACATCCTCGCCGGCCTCGGCGCCTGGCGAGAGGGCGACACGCCCGTCCTGGTCGGCTTCGCGGTCGAGACCGAGGACCTCGTCGCGCGCGCGCGCGGCAAGCTCGAGAAGAAGAAGGTCGACCTCGTCGTCGCCAACGAGGCCGCCGTCTCCTTCGGCAAGGACACCAACCGCGTGCACCTCGTCACGAAGGACGACGTCGTCTCGCTCGACGAGCTGCCCAAGCGCGAGGTCGCCGGCCGCGTGCTCGACCGGGTGCTCGCGCTCCTAGACCAGTAGACCCGGCGCCGGGAACTGCGCGCAGAGGTCCTCGACCTGGCCCTTGATGCGCTTCTGCGTCGGGGCGTCCTCGACGTTCTCGATGACGTCGGCGATCCAGCCCGCCACCGTCTTCATCTCGTCTTCGCCCATGCCGCGGCTCGTGAGCGCGGGGGTGCCGATGCGGATGCCGCTCGGGTCGAAGGGCGAGCGCTTGTCGAAGGGGACCGAGTTGTAGTTGCAGACGATGCCCGCGTGCTCGAGCGCGACGGCGGCCGGCTTGCCGGGGACGTCCTTCGGCGTGAGGTCGGCGAGGATGAGGTGCGTGTCGGTCCCGCCCGTGACGAGCCCGATGCCGCGCGAGGAGAGCCCGTCGGCCAGCGCGCGCGCGTTGTCGACGACCTTGTGCGCGTAGGCCTTGAACTCGTCGGTCGAGGCCTCCTTCGCCGCGACCGCGAGCGCCGCGATGGCGCTGTTGTGCGGCCCGCCCTGCAGGCCCGGGAAGACGGCGCGGTCGATCTTCTTGGCGTGCTTCTCGTCGCAGAGGATCATGCCGCCGCGCGGGCCGCGCAAGGTCTTGTGCGTCGTCGAGGTGACGATCTCCGCCTTGCCGAAGGGGCTCGGGTGCGCGCCGGCGGCCACGAGGCCGGAGATGTGCGCGATGTCGGCCACGAGGATGGCGCCGATCTCCTGCGCGATCTCGGCGAACTTGTCGAAGTCGAGCTGCCGCGGGTAGGCGGTGGTGCCGCACCAGAGCAGCTTGGGCTTGTGCTCGCGGGCCAGCTTGGCGACCTCGTCGAAGTCGATGCGCTGGTCGGACTCGCGCACGCCGTATTGCACGGCGTCGTAGTACTTGCCCGTGATGGAGACCTTCCACCCGTGCGTCAGGTGGCCGCCCGCGGGCAGGCCCAGGCCCATGGTCTTGTCGCCCGGCTGGAGGAAGGCGAAGTAGACCGCGAGGTTGGCCGGCGAGCCGGAGTAGGGCTGCACGTTCGCGTGGTCGGCGCCGAAGAGGCGCTTGAGCCGGGTGCAGGCCATCGACTCCACCGCGTCGATGTTGTGCTGTCCCTGGTAGTAGCGCTTGCCGGGGTAGCCCTCGGAGTACTTGTTGTTCAGCACCGAGCCGCCCGCCTCGAGCACCGCCTTGCTGGCGTAGTTCTCGCTGGCGATCAGGCGCAGGGTGTTGGCCTGGCGGCTGCGCTCGTCCTCGATGAGCTGGTGAATCTCCGGGTCGATCTCGCGGAGGGAAGGCTCGGTCATCGGTGGCTCCAACGCTGGGGAAGAGAGCGGACACATAGCACGCTTTCGGTCCGTCGCGCGCTCTGGTACCTCCCCTTCATGGGTGCAGTTCGTCCCGATTTCGAGGAATTCCAGACCCTGGCGCAGGACGCCACGGTCGTCCCCGTGACGCGCGAGCTGCTGGCCGACGCGCTGACGCCCGTGCTCGCCTGGTCGACCCTGGGGGGAGAGGCCGGGAGCTTCCTGCTCGAGTCGGTCGAGCACGGCGAGAAGTGGGGCCGCTACTCCTTCGTGGGCTGCCGCCCGGCGCTCATCGCGCGCGGCCGCCGTGGCCGCTTCGAGGTCGAGCGGGGAGGGCGGATCGAGGCGCAACAGGTCGACGATCCGTGGCTCCCCCTGCGGGCCCTGCTCGCCGAGTGGAAGCCGCCCACGGAGGGCCTCGACTGGCTGCCGCGCTTCTGGGGCGGCGCCGTCGGCTACGTCGCCTACGACTCGGTGCGCACCTTCGAGCCGAGCGTGGGCACCAGGCACGACGACCCCGAGGCGTGGGACTTCGCCTTCGCCATTGGCGGCACGCTCATCATCTTCGACGACCTGCGCCAGCGGGCCTACGCGGTGAGCCTGCGGCGCGTCGACGGCCACGACCTGCGCGAGAGCTACGACGCCGCGCTCGCGGAGCTCGAGGACCTGACGGACGAGCTGTCCCGCCCGCGCATCCCGCGGCTCCTGTCTCCGCCCACGACGCGCTTCGACGGCGCGCTCCCGAAGTCCAGCTACGACCGGCCCACCTTCTGCGCCGCGGTCGAGACGGCCAAGGAGCACATCCGCGCGGGCGACATCTTCCAGGTCGTGCTCAGCCAGCGCTTCAGCGCCGACGCGCGCGGCGTCGATCTCTTCGACGTCTACCGCATGCTCCGCGCGATCAACCCGTCCCCCTACATGTTCCTCGTGCGCATGCCCGAGGTCGGCATCGCGGGCGCGAGCCCCGAGACCCTCGTGCGGGTCGAAGACGGCCGCGCCGAGGTGCGCCCGCTGGCCGGTACGCGTCCCCGCGGGCAGACCCCGGAGGAGGACCAGCGCCTGGCCGAGGAGCTGCTCGCCGACCCGAAGGAGCTGGCCGAGCACGTCATGCTCGTCGACCTCGGCCGCAACGACCTCGGCCGGATCAGCAAGCCCGGCACGGTCGAGCTCACCGACCGCATGATCATCGAGCGCTACAGCCACGTCATGCACGTGGTGAGCAACGTCCAGGGGGAGCTGGCCGAGGGCAAGGACGCGCTCGACGTGCTCCGCGCCACCTTCCCGGCCGGCACCCTGAGCGGCGCGCCGAAGGTGCGCGCCATGCAGATCATCGAGGAGCTCGAGCCCGCGCGCCGGGGCGTCTACGGCGGCGCCGTCGGCTACGTGAGCTTCAGCGGCAACCTCGACGTCGCCATCGCCATCCGCACCGTCGTCGAGCAGGACGGCGAGATCCGCGTGCAAGCCGGCGCGGGGCTCGTCGAGGCCTCCGACCCGGACAGCGAGTACGACGAGACCGTCAACAAGGCGCGCGCTGCGCTGGGCGCCATCGAGGCGGCGCGGCGGCGCTGATGTTCGCGCTCGGCCGCCAGACCTTCGAGGTCCACCGCGAGCCCGTCCCGCACCTCGTCGTCGACGGCGTCTTCGGCGAGGCCGAGAGCCGCGCCATGCTCGACCATCTCGTCGCGCTCGAGCCCGCGTTCGCCCCGGCCGGCGTCGGCGGCGAGGGCGCGCGGGCGGGCTTCCGCCAGAACCTCGTCTTCGGCCCCGACGCGCACTTCCACGAGCCGCGCGAGCGGACCTTCGAGGAGACCATCGCCGGCCGCGCCTCGCGCTCGGTCTTGCTCGCCGGGATCGACGCGTGGCTCATGAGCCGCGACTTCCGCGAGCTGATGGAGTCCGCGCCCGCGCCGCTCCACGCCCTGTCCACCGCCAACCGCTGGGAGACCCAGGTCAGCCGCTACGGCGCCGGCGACCGCTACGGCTGGCACCTCGACCGGCTCGGCGACGAGACCCGCCAGGTCTCCATCGTCTACTACCTCTTCGAGGAGCCCCACCGCTTCGACGGCGGCGTGCTCGAGCTGAGCAGCGGCCTCGCGCGAAACGGCGAGCGCTTCGGCGGCGAGGCCAAGGCCATCGCCCCCTTCCACGACCGCGCGGTGGTCTTCTCCGCCCGCGCCGTGCACCGCGTCACCGAGACCGAGCTGAAGAGCGCCGCCTTCGGAGACGGCCGCTTCTCCGTCAACATCTTCTGCGGCGTCGGTTGAGCCCTCACACTACTGTGAGCGGCGGCGTCAGCCGCCCGGCGGGGGCATCATGGGGCCGCAGTCGACGGGCTCCATCTCGGCGATCCAGCGGTAGAGGAGCGCGCTGCCCATGGTGTGCTCCACCGAGCGGCCGAGCTGCGGCATCATCGCGCCGACCTCCTCGGTCTCGACGCGCAGGTAGAGGATGGAGTCCTCCGGGTCGCCCGGGACGAGATCGTAGGTGCGGCCGAAGGTGCCGCCGCCCGCGCTGCCCGGGCGCTTGCACACGCCGAGGCGGAAGTCGTCCTCGTTGTCGTGGTTCAGGAAGAGCTGCGAGGTGACGCCGGCCGTGCCCTCGGGCGAGTGGCAGTGCGCGCAGTTCGCGTCGAGGTAGCTGCGCGCGGCGAAGTCGACCTCCGCCGCCGGGATGGCGTCGACGCCGTCGGCCTCGATGCGGCGGAAGTCGAACGCGGCCGGCGTCATGGCGGGCAGGGCGTTCAGAATGCCCACGTCGAGGAAGTGGGCCAGCTGGTTCTCCGCCCCCGCGCCGTAGTCGAGGTCGCGGTTGAGGTGGCGCGCGGCCGGGCCGATCGGCGTGAGCACCGCCTCGCCGCCCTCGCCGATGTTGCGGACGTGGCACGAGCTGCACTGGTTGCGCTGCGGCACGAGGTAGCTCGCCTCGCGCGGCTCGCCCTGCGGGTCGATGAACGACAGCGCCCGCGTGGCGCCGCTCGGCGAGAGCACCGCGTCGGTCTGCTCCTCGTTCCAGATGTACGGCCAGGCCTCCCAGCCCTCCGAGGTGTGCATCAGCACGCGCGTCTCGATGAGCTCCCGGTCCACGAGCGGCTCGCGCATGTCCGGAGCGAAGTAGAACGTCTTGACGATGACCGAGCCGACGGGGAAGGAGAACACGCCCTCGCCGTCGTAGCCCATCGTCTCGCCCTCGGGCACGTAGATGGCGCGCTCCTTGAGGGCGTAGTCGCTGAAGAGCGGCGTGTTGAGCTCGTAGGGGACGACGCGCTCGTTGTAGACGAAGCCTTCACCCGGATCCCAGAGGAAGAGCTGCAGCTCGGAGAGGCTCTCCGGCGGCGCCGCCTCGACGTCCACGGTGGGCGGCCCCTCGAACGGGCTGCTGGTGCTCTCGCAGCTCACGAGGAGCCCCACCGCGAAGAGAGAGGCCAGGATCTGGGTGAAGCGCAACATGACTTCGTGCCTCTCAGAACGTGGGGACGACGATGGGGTCGCCTTCGATCGTCGTGCAGTCGAACGGCGCGAAGGGCGCGTCGGCCACCACGAGGATGGGCGACATGGGGCTGAGGAGCTGGCTCGGCACGTCGAGGCTGGCCACGCCCGTGCCGCCGGTGTTGCCGCCGACGCAGATGCGGTTGACGTTGGTGTGCATCGTCGGGTCGGTGCTGAACTCCTCGCCGATCGAGTCGTAGATCACCGACGGGACCGGGTCCTCGGTGAACAGCACGCGGATGAGCACGCCGAAGTCCCCGTGCGGCTCGGGCGCGAGCCCGCCGTCGGTGTGCGTGTTGCCGGAGATCACCACGTTCTCGGTCCGGAAGTTGGTGACCGTGCCCGGCGTCGCGCCCTCGAGCAGGCCGAGGTCCTCCCAGTCGCCCACCAGCGTCGACGTCTCCAGCTCCCAGACGCTCGCCTCCTCGATGGCGAGGCCGCTCAGGACGGCGATGTCGCCGGTCTGGTTGCCCGTGTAGGTGTTGCCCGTGATCTCGATGCGGCGCGAGGCGAGGGCGAAGGTGCCCGTGCCCGGCGGGATGAGGGCCACGGTGCCGCCCGGGGCGAAGTTCTCGTGGTTGTTGTTCAGGATCATGTTGTCGCGCAGGCGCACGTCCCGGCCGACCACCGGGTTGCCCGGCAGGTCGAAGGCCACGATCCCGGCCGTGTTGTTCTCCGCGAGGTTGCCGTAGACGTCGGCGTACTGCGTGTTCTCGATCTCGAGCCCGGCCACGTTCTCGCGCACGATGTTGTTGCGCACGACCACGTTGATGCACTGGCCCACGTAGAGCCCCGCGTCGGAGCTGCGCTCGGCCACGCTGTCCTCGACGAGCACGTTCAGGCTGCGCACCGGGTAGATGCCGTACGCGCCGTTGGTCGACAGGCCCGGCTCCGACCACGTCGCCTTGATGCGGCGGAAGGTCACCCCGTCGCTGTCCTCGACGCGGATGCCGTCCTTCGGCGCGTCGAGCACCGTCAGGTCCTGCACGAGGAAGCCGTCGGCGATCACGTCGACGCCGTTGATCTGCGAGGTCGCGCTGGTGAAGGCGAGGATGGTCTCGTCCATGCCCTGGCCGACCAGGTTGAGCGTGTTCACGCCGCGAATGGTCACCTGGTTCGACAGCTCGAACGTGCCCGCGCCGAGCACGATGGTCGTGTCGGAGTCGATCGTGTTGACCGCGTCGAGCAGCCCCTGCGCGTCGCCGCCCTCGACCCGCACGCAGTTGGCCGTGTCGAAGTCGTCGCAGTCGGCGTTCTCGAACCCGCTCGAGCCCGCGTCACCGGGCCCCGCGTCGCCGTCCGCCGGCGCGCCGTCATCACAAGCCGCGAGCCCGAAGGCCAGGGCCACCATCAGAATCCAAGTCGTCTTCCTCATCGCCGCTCCTCGCTCGCTGGGGTGAGCGCGCCAAAGATAGCGGCGCGGGCGCGGTTGGACCAATAGGGGTAGCTTCTCTCCGATGCGTTTCTTCTCCGCCTGCCTCCTGGGCCTCGCGCTCATCGCCTGCGACGGCGCCTCCGAGCCGGACGACGCCGGGCCCCTCGACGCCGCCTCGCCCGACGCCGGCCCCGCCGACACCGGCCTCGCCGACGCCGGCCCCCCGCCGCTCCCGGATGTCTGCGAAGAGCTCGGGCTCGCCAAGCGCCCCTTCGATCCGAGCGGCGACGGGACCACCTGGGAGGGCGTCGCGGGCGACTTCACCGTCCAGACCCTCGACGGCCCGTGGACCCTGAGCGAAGAGTGGAGCGGCTGCGACAGCTACGTCTTCATCAACTACGCCTCGAACGACTACGGCAACGGCCTCTGGGCCTCGGCCCCGGACGAGCTCTTCGCGCTCGGCCCGCGCAACGTCCACTACTTCTTCGCCTCGTACGACCCCGAGGCAGATCGCGCGCGCGCCCGTGTGATCGAGATGCGCGACTCCATCGAGCTCGGCTTCGACCTCGCGGAGCTGGACGAGGAGGAGCGCCGCTTCTGGCGCAGCCGCTTCCACTACGTCACCGAGTCCGTCCAGAGCACCCCCGGCTCCGTGGGCGCCCTGGTCAGCGCCAGCCCGGTCATCCTCTTCAGCTTCGCGATCACCCGTCAGCAGCGCTTCGACCCCGTCGGGCTCCTCTCGCAGATCGGCCGCGGCGGCTTCTCCCCCGCCGTGCGCATGGCCCGCTTCGTCTCGCCCTTCTACGACTACCTGCACGACCTCGACGCGCGCCTCGAGGCGGACACCGACGCCACCGTCGTCCCGGTCCTCGACGAGGCCGATGTGACCGATCGCATCCTCGACCGCCCCATCAGCCTGCCCGACGCGGCGACCATGGCGGGCTTCGACGAGCTCGCGATCGACCTCGAGGTGATCTGCCGGCACGCCAGCCTCGGCGACTGCTCCGAGTGGGATCGCATCGGCAACATCTACCTCTGCGAGGACGCCGAGTGCGCCACGCGCCACGAGATCGCGCGGTGGATCACCCCCTACTGGCGCAACGGCCGCCGCCGCTGGGTCATGGACGCCACCCCGTTCCTGGGCCTCATGCGCGACGGCGGCGAGCGCACCCTGCGCGTGCAGATGGGACCGCCGTGGGAGCGCGCCACCGCGCGTGACGTGCGCGTGAGCCTGCGCCTCGCGACCCGCGGCGCGACCGACGCCGCCATCCTCGTCCAGCCCGCCTTCCAGGGCGGCGCGTGGAACGACACCTACAACACGCGCGAGCCCGTCACCTTCACCCCGCCTCCGGGCACCACCCGCGTGGAGGTCGTCACCATCATCAGCGGCCACGGCCAGGGCGGCGGCACCAACTGCGCCGAGTGGTGCAACCACGAGCACGCCTTCGCGGCCAACGGCGCGGCCCCGCACACCGTCAGCTTCCCCGGCGAGGCGGGCCGGACCGACGGCTGCGCCGAGCGGACCGGGGAGGGCGTCCCGCCGGGGCAGGGCGGCAACTGGGCGCCGCTGCGCGCCGGCTGGTGCCCGGGCCTGCCCGTCCCGACCCGCCGCTTCGACATCACCGCCGACGTCGACCTCTCGGCCGAGAACACCCTGACCTACGAGAGCAGCTTCATGGGCGGCGCGCCTCCCGGCGGCGACGGCGTGACGATCGCGATGAGCTCGTACCTCGTCTTCTACCAGTGACCCAACGCCTCGAAATCACGGGGCAACTGGCCAGCTCACCAATCCGTCGCGTTTTCTTTTGACACCCCCAAACCCCTGCGCTACATCACCGGTCCCGCGGCGCTGAGGCGCCCCGGGGCTGAAAATCTGGGGCGGTAGTTAAGTTGGTTATAACGCCGGCCTGTCACGCCGGAGGCCGCGGGTTCGAGTCCCGTCCGTCCCGACCGAAAGCCCTCTGCTCACGCAGGGGGCTTTCGCTTTTCCGTCCCCCGGCGCGGTCGGAGCCTCGACGCCCCCGCGCCGTGCATCGCGTCGGTTCGGCTAGATTGCGCCGGTGATGGAGAAGCTCCTCGAGGTATCCGATTTACCCGGGCCGGTCGCTTGGCTGGATGTCCGGGAGGGCGTGGTGCTATCGGTCCTTCAGGCCGAGCGCGACTACTCTCGGTTGGATGGCCGCTGGGCGTGGCGAACGAGCCCTGGAGTCGCCGGCCTTCACGTCGGCCCGGAGCTCAGCTTCAACGCGTTGGCGCGGCCGGGATGCGCAATCCGTCGCGCGCGCCTCAACACCGGAGCGTCGCGCGTCGTCGCGGTCCTGGGACCGACCGAATCCGAGCACCCGCTCGCCGCCATCGTGGTGTGGGATCTCGCCGGAAGAGAGGTCGCCCGACGGGAGTTCGACCGCACCCATGGATGGGACGCCGCGTGGTTTGGCGACCAGCTCGTCCTCGGGGTTCATGACGGCGCGTGGACCGAGGCGCACGGCGCAAAGGTGGAGATCTGGAACGCCGACCTCGACCGACCTGTCGACCGACTCTTGGTCAACGACGCGGGCTTCGACGTAGTAGTCGAGGGAAGCGTCGTCGCGGCGTGTGGGAACGACCTGCATCTGTGGTGGCCCGGCACCGAACGAGCGCCGTTCTCCCTCCACGAGTCCTCGGCGGCGCCACCCGGTGAGATGGGAAACGGCGTACTCTCCCCCGACGGGAAGCTGGCGGCGGTCGTTCACGACCTCTGGCGCCCCGGTGAGCCACAGGCGCTCATCATTCGGGTCGACGAGCCGGGCGCGGAGCCGGTGACCATCTCGGATGGGACGGCGCACCAGGTCGCGAATCTCGCGTTCAACTCCGACGGATCGCTGATCGCGGCCAGCCTCACCGAGCGTCCCGACGTGCGCGTCTACAGCGCGCGTGACGGCTCGGTCGTTGGTGAGACTCAGATGCCGAAGCACGGCGCGCTGGCGTGGCTCGACACCGAGACGCTCCTGGTCGGCGGCCCAACGCTGACGGCGTGGCGCGTCCGTTGATACAGAGGGCGCGCCCAAGCTCGAATCCGAAGCACTTCCGTGCTCACACAGGTCCCCGAAACTCGAGCCCCGCGTAGAAGGCGCGCACCAACCCTTCGCCGGCGTTGGGGAACGGGGCCTGGCGATCCAGCTCGCCGCGCACGATGGGACTGTCCATGAACACCTCGACCAGGCGACGGTAGGCGGGCGAGAGAAACGAGTGCATGTCCGCCCCCAGGGCGCACGCGCCCTTGAGATCTTCGTCGTATACCGTCGACTGCGGGGGATCCCAGCGTCGTTCGTCGTCCTCGCCGAGGTAGCGGAGCATCACTCGACCCACGTCTGCGGCGTCCTTCTCGCGGATGGTCGGTTTGTCCACGTACGCGATCATCTTCAGGAGCATCAGCACGGGCAGCGGTGGCGTCGGCGCGGTGGTCATCCGAGACTCGTCGCCCTCGCAGATGACCGCGACGTCCTCTGCCTTCGCGAGCGCCACGTCGAGCCCTCGAAGGTCGATGACCAGGCCCCTCGCGAGCTGCACCTCGGAGGTCGCGCCGGGGTTGGCTCCGGCGGGCACGACATCCGCGCTCAGCCCGAGTTGATAGTGCCTCCAGCGATGTGGCTGTCGACGCACGTCTTCCCACCCCGCGGGGCGCAGGGCCTCACGGAGGGACGAGAGCTCCTCCGGCTCGACCGCGACCGCGAGGTCGACGTCGTCGGATCGACGCGGCGGAGCGTGTCCGCGGATGGCGAGCGCGGTCGCGCCGATGACCACGAAGCTCGTGCGCGGCCAGGACTCGCGCATGAAAGCGATCGTGTCGAAGTTCTTCTGCGCGAGGACGATCACAGCCAGCCCTCTGGGACCTCGCGCTCGAGCTCCTCGGCCACCTCACGCACCCGGGGGTCCGGGTGACACATCAGGTCCGTCCACACCATGAGCGGATGCGGGACGGACGCGGGCCAACCCGCGGGACCCTCGTGCTGCATCGCAGCCCGGAACGGAAGGTGACGCACCCGGATGTTGTACGTGTCGGAGGCGGCGATCGGGATCCGCGCCGAGACGTCGTCGATCGCAGGGTCGACGCACAGGGTGATCACGGGCCCGCCGCCCAGCCCACCGTCGAGGAGGCGCCCGCTCGTCGCCTCGACATGTCGGAGCGCCTCCGCGCCGCCCCAGCCCCAGCCCACCGAGCCCTCGTCCCGCGACTGCTGCGACCAGACTCGACCCAGCTCTTCGCGGACATGTGAGAGGTTGGAGCCTGATGGACCGGCGCCCCGCAACCGATAGCCCCCCATGTCCAGCTTCGGGCGGA
This sequence comes from Sandaracinaceae bacterium, assembly GCA_040218145.1. Taxonomy (GTDB): domain Bacteria; phylum Myxococcota_A; class Polyangia; order Polyangiales; family Sandaracinaceae; genus JAVJQK01. Next base: position 66,474 of record JAVJQK010000108.1, read on the forward strand.
GGGTCGAGCGGTAGCCGTCGAGCCACATGCGGCGAGCCTCCTTTCGACCCCTGGGCGTCCAGACCCGTCGTGGGGGGGAGCCGACGACATGGCCCCACGCGTCGAGTCGCTTCTGCATGTCGACGACGGGCGTGGTGCTCACTTCGGCCACGGCGGCCGTCTCCCGGATGCTCGCGCTCAGCAGCTCGGGGCTCATCAACCACGCGAGGAGCACTCGGTAGGAGGCCGCCCCCATGGCCGGGAGCGGGCGAGCCAGCCGCTTGCCCTCGATGTGGGCGAAGTATCGCTCGCCGAGCTCGATGTGCAGGTTGCCTGCCGAGTCGATGAAGTTGGCCTTCTGCTCCAGCAGCTCGTCCTGGACGCGGCGCGAGAGACGCCGCGCCACGATCAGCTCCTGCTCGCGCGGCCCCGGAGGCTCCTGGACCGAGCGCGGGACGAGCCGGAACACGTCGCCCGCCGACGTCCTGACCTCCCATACGACGCCGGCTCCTTCGCGGCGCTCGGTCACTTCCGTCACGAACGGGAGGACCGAGAGCGCCGCCCGCGCCCGCTGCTGAACCTCTTCTCTGGCTTCCCGTGCTGTCATTTGATGTTATCTGACAGATAACACTTAACGACAGCGGGTGCCGCAAGAACGCGGGCCCAGGCGAAATCCTGTGGTGGTCCCACGACGACGACCGACACGGTCGGGTGCTCGCGGCCGAGCTCGACACTTGGGTCCGCACGACCAGGGCGAGACGGATCTCGGTCAGGAGGTCGGGCCAGCAACCCAGTACGTCTGCTTGTGACCGCGTGCCTCGAGCTCGGCCGCGACCGACTCCGCCTCGCATCGCGACGAGACACGGCGAACCTCGTACTCGTTGCCGTTGTCGTCGAGCCGACGCACCTGCCAGTCCGCTGGACCGTCTCGCCCCGGATCGGGTTCCCACCAGCTCCAGTCTTCTCGCGAGAGCCCCAGGTGAGAGAGCAGGTGATACAGGATGTGGCCGCGCTCAGTCTGGTTCGCGTGGAGCTCGACGACCGCGGGTTGGGCGGGGTCGGTGACCGGCGTCCAGTCGGGGCGCTGATGGAAGATCCAGAGCGCCACCTCCAGGCCGCAGTCGAAGCGCATCAGCCAGGCGTCGAAGAGACCCAGTCCGTTCGAGTCGAGGTTCGAGCTCTGGGGCTCGCCGAAGCGCGCTTCGAGGAAGGAGCGGCTGTACTCGGCCGAGCCGAGAGGTGGGCTGGTCCAGCTCACCTCGTCCAGCGGCGACCCCTTCGACGGCCCCATGTTCTCCCTCGTCATGATCCGGACGTAGGGTCTCGTTCGGTCTGTCGTCAACGGAGCTGGCACGTCGACGAGACCGTCGCTCGGAGCCGATCTCCGACGCGCGTCACGGATCGTTGCCGGGACCCGGGGCACGCGAGCATTGTCGAGATCGGCAGGGCGTCCCAGGAGACGAGCCGCTCGACGAGTTCGCGTCAATCCCTGAGCGACTCTCGCATTGCCTTCAGATCAGGATAGGCGCCTTGCGTTACCAGGAGGAGCCCGGCCGTCGGCTCGTCACTCTGCTGCGGTTCTTCCACCCAGACAGCGTATTCGTCAGGGCTCCAAGAGTAGTTCGAGTCTTGGGGGTGGATCGCTCGCGTGTACCACCGCGCGACGGTCATACCCCAATCTCGTGCATCGGCCGCGCTCTCAGCCTCTATCAACAGTACGCCCGTGGACTCGAAATCGAACTCGGGATCGACGCGTACCGCTTTCCATGCATCGGGCCCGTGATAGCCAAAGCTAAACAAGAATGTCCTCATTCTTCACTCCCTGAATCGAGGTCTCTGCGCGCGTCCGGAGGGGCCGAGTCTGTTGTCCCTGAGCCGAATGTTGAAAATGTCCTCCCCCAGGTTCTTGGCTCTGGGAGCCCCAGCGCTTGCGCCTTCCGTCGGAAAACTCGAGCCTGTGGGGGGGGACGAACTCGGCAAGAGCTCGTCCGGTCTCCTCAACCTGGCCGTGACATGAGAGACTCCAAGTTCCTGAGCCATGGCGGTTGCGCTACCAGCAAGTGAGGCTCTCGGAGACCCCGGTTCGGGTCTTGCCCCCCAAGATCACGGCCGCTACCCCCGTGAACGCCTACGTTCGTGGAGAGCCACGTGTTCGGGCACGTGCTCGCGCCACATCGCGGTGCGCATCGCGGTAATCGCGATCTTTCGACGGGTACGGCATCGGCTCGCGCCCTTTCGCGCGCCTGAGATTCTCGATCAGGTCACGTGGCAAGTACCCCGGGAACAGGGGGCAGGTCCTCGTCGTCTTCATGCAACATCGAGAGGAAGGCATGAAAGCTGTCGGTGACTGGGATGAACGGTGAACCCACCTGGTCGTGAAAGAAGAACAGAATGCGACCGCTCTTTGGCTCGATCACGAAGTAGTTCCCTCCAGCATCGACAGCCATGGGAATGGTTCCCGCCAACGAGCCCTCGTAGGCGTGAGTTTGTGCCCAGATGATGCTGTCGGGGCTGTCACCTCGGCCGCATAGAAACTCCGCTGTGGTCTCCAGGCCCGCGCCTCGTGGGACGGTGAGGCAGCACTGCACGGGTATGTAGCCGTGCACGGTCTCGAGAAACTCGGAGTACATGTCTGGTAGAGCTACACCAAGCGATTGTTCCAGTGAGCGGGTTTCTTCTGGCGACAAGGGTTCCCACGTCTCTTCCCATTCGATAGTCATCGCGAACTCCCTTGGCCTACCAGTGGGGACAGAGCTCCCACCCACCCACGTGATTGACTGCGTTGTGCGGCCTCCCGCGGAACCAGTTGCATGCGTCCAATGTTCTGATGATGGTGCCAGGTGTAGCCAGGAATCTGGGCGCGCCCACCCCGGATCGCCCGCAGCTGAGCGGGCGTGAACCGACCGCGCTCATCTCTCCTCTGTTGATCATGCCACGTAGGTTGCGAGTCGCAGCGCGCATCGTGCCTCGATAGCTTCCCGTCAAGGCCGTCTGTCGCCCGAGGTTCGAGTCAACTGCGGCGATGTCGTCGAATATCGGAACGCCGCGCGATCATACACGGCGCCGCCGGGGTGCCGGTCCCCGTACGCGAGGGTGCGGCCGCGCGACGACGAGTCGTGACGGGCGCGGTCCGCGCGAGCGCTCAGACGAAGCGGCGTGTGAACGCGACGGCCGACGCGTTGAACGCCCGGGTCAGCGGCGAGTCTTCGACCATGTCGAAGCCGTGGATGCCGCCGTCGACCTCCGCGTACGTGACGTCGACCCCCGCCTCATCCAGGCGGCGGGCGTAGGTCCGATCTTCGTCGAGGAAGAGGTCGGACGTGCCCACGCCGACCCAGGCCGGAGGGAGGCCGGAGAGGTCTTCGCGCCGGGCCGGAACCGCGTAGGGCGGGGAGGGCTCGCCGGGGGGATGGCCCAGGTAGCCCGTCCACCCGAACAGGTTGTTGCGGTTGCTCCACACGCGGTGGCGCGGGGCGTCGAGCTGCCGCCGGGTGGCGGTCCGGTCGTCGAGCATGGGGTAGATGAGGAGCTGGGCCGAGGGCTGTCGGCCTCCTTCGTCGTGGAGGCGCTGCGCGAGCGCCGCGGCGAGGCCTCCGCCTGCGCTGTAGCCGCCGATGACGATCTTCGAGGGGTCGACGCCCAGGCTCGGCGCGCGGTCGAGCAGCCAGCGCCAGGCCGCGTGGCAGTCGTCGAGCCCGGCCGGGAAGGGCTGCTCGGGGCCGAGCCGGTAGCTGGGCATGAAGACGGGCACGCCGCACTCACGCGCGAGCATGGCCGCCTTGTCCAGGATGTCGCGGCTGCTGCCGACCACGTAGCCGCCGCCGTGGATGAGGAGCAGCGCGCCTTCGCCGGAGACGGTCTCGGGACGGACGATGCGCATGCCTCGACCCGCCGTCGGGTCCTCGCTGACGCGCACGCCCCGGAGGTCCGCGGGGCGGGTCGCGAACCGCATGAGCAGCCGCAGGAGCCGGTAGGTCCAGCGGTTGACGACGAGCCAGCCGATCTGGCGATCCGCCGCGCGGAAGTCGGGCGCGGTGGGGACACGCGTCGCGGTCGTGACGTCGGGATCGGGCTCGGACCGGAGGTCGGGTGGCAAGGGGTTCTCCATCTCGCGAGCGGCAGCATACCGAGCCGAGGCGGGATGTCGGGCATCCCCACGATCCGCGTCACCGGGGCTGGACTGTCCCTCGCCGTCGACGTCGTTACTTCTCCTGCGACGATCCGGGGGGATGAGATGACTCGACGAACGGTGATGGCCTCGGCCGCGCTGGTCGCGCTCGCGTGCTCGGGGCCGGTCCGCGAGGGGCCGATGGACGATGTGGCCACGAGCGGGGACGAGTCGGTCGCGGCGAGCCAGCGGCCGTACTCCAACGAGGACTGGTGGCCCGATCGGCTGGACCTGCGGGTGCTGCGGCAGAACGCGCCGGCGGGCGATCCGATGGACGACGGGTTCGACTACGCGGCCGCGTTCGCGGCGCTCGATCTCGACGCGGTGAAGGCGGACATCGAGCGCACGCTGACCACGTCGCAGGACTGGTGGCCGGCGGACTACGGGCACTACGGCGGGCTGATGATCCGGCTCGCGTGGCACAGCGCAGGGACGTACCGCGTGCACGACGGGCGCGGCGGGGCGGAGGACGGCGCGATCCGCTTCGCGCCGCTCAACAGCTGGCCCGACAACGCGAACCTCGACCGCGCGCGGCGGCTGCTCCTGCCGGTGAAGCTGCGGTACGGGCGGAGCCTGTCGTGGGCGGACCTGATGGTGCTCGCGGGCAACGTGGCGCTCGAGTCGATGGGCTTCGAGACGCTCGGGTTCGGCGGCGGGCGCGAGGACGTCTTCGAGCCGACCGACATCAACTGGGGGCCGGAGACGGAGTGGCTGGCCGACCGGCGCTTCTCGGACGCGGGGGAGCTGGACCGGCCGCTCGCCGCGACGCAGATGGGGCTGATCTACGTCAACCCGGAGGGGCCGAACGGGAACCCCGATCCGGTGGAGGCGGCGCGGCACATCCGCATCACGTTCGGCCGCATGGGCATGAACGACGAGGAGACGGTGGCCCTCATCGCGGGCGGGCACACGCTGGGCAAGGCGCACGGGGCGGCGCGCGCGGAGGGCAACGTCGGGCCGGAGCCGGAGGCGGCCCCGCTCGAGCAGCAGGGGCTGGGCTGGCAGAGCCAGCACGGCGCGGGCAACGCGGGCGACACGATCACGAGCGGGCTCGAGGGCGCGTGGACGTCGACGCCGGTGCGGTGGTCGCACGAGTACTTCCGCAACCTCTTCGAGCTGGAGTGGGAGCTGACCCGCAGCCCGGCCGGCGCGCAGCAGTGGACGCCGGTGGGCGGCGCGCGAACGGTCCCGGACGCGCACGACCCGGAGCGGCGGCACGCGCCGATGATGCTCACGACGGACCTCGCGCTCCGCGACGACCCCGCGTACCGGGTGATCGCGCGGCGCCTCTACGAGGACCCGGAGAGCTTCGAGGGGGCGTTCGCGCGGGCCTGGTACAAGCTCACGCACCGCGACATGGGGCCGCACAGCCGGCTGGTGGGGGCCGAGGTCGCCCCGCCGCAGATCTGGCAGGACCCGGTGCCCGAGGTCGATCACCCGCTGGTGAGCGAGGCGGACGTGGCGGCGTTGAAGGCGCGCGTCCTCGAGACGGACCTGACCAACGCGCAGCTGGTCTCGACCGCGTGGGCCGCGGCGTCGTCCTACCGGGACACCGACATGCGCGGGGGCGCGAACGGGGCGCGGATCCGGCTCGAGCCGCAGCGGAGCTGGGAGGTCAACCAGCCCGCGCAGCTCGCGCAGGTGCTCGAGGTCCTCGAGGGGGTCCAGAGTGCGTTCAACGAGGCGCAGTCGGGCGGCAAGCGGGTCTCGCTCGCCGACGTGATCGTGCTGGGCGGCGCGGCCGCCATCGAGCGCGCGGCCCGGGAGGCGGGGCACGAGGTGGAGGTGCCGTTCACGCCCGGGCGGACCGACGCGTCGGAGGAGATGACCGACGTCGAGTCCTTCGGCTACCTCGAGCCGCGGACGGACGGCTTCCGGAGCTACCTGCGCGCGGAGAGCGAGCAGGAGGAGCTCGAGGCGCTCGTGGACCGCGCGGACGTGCTGACCCTGACCGCGCCGGAGATGACGGTGCTGCTGGGCGGCCTGCGCGTGCTCGGGGTGAGCCACGGGGACAGCGCGCACGGCGTGTTCACCGAGCGGCCGGGCGCGCTCTCGAACGACTTCTTCGTCAACCTGGTGGACATGGGCGTGGAGTGGCAGCGGGTCGGCGACGGGCCGCTCTTCGAGGGGCGCAGCCGGGAGAGCGGCGAGGTGGTCTGGACGGCGACCCCGGTGGATCTCGTGTTCGGCTCCAACTCGCAGCTCCGCGCCCTGGCCGAGGTCTACGCGGCCGACGACGCGGGCGAGCGCTTCGTGAACGACTTCGTGGCCGCGTGGACGAAGGTCATGCGCCTGGACCGCTTCGATCTCGAGCGGGGCTGAACGGTGGGGCTCGAGGCGGAGACGGAGGCGGCGCGGGCGTACGAGGCGCTGCTGGTGCCCTCGCTCTTCGGGGAGTGGGCGTCCAAGGTGGCGGACGCGGCGGCGCTGCGGCCGGGGCACCGCGTGCTCGACGTGGCGTGCGGCACGGGCGTGCTCAGCCGTGAGGCGCGCGCTCGGGTGGGCCCGCGCGGGTCGGTCACGGGGCTGGACCCGGGCCGGGGCATGCTCGCGGTGGCGGCGGAGCTGGACCCGGAGGTCCGCTGGCAGGCGGGGCGGGCGGAGGAGCTGCCGTTCGAGGACGCCGCGTTCGACCGCGTGGTGAGTCAGTTCGGCTTGATGTTCTTCCGCGAGCCCGCGCGGGCCCTCCGGGAGATGCTCCGGGTGGTCGAGCCCGAGGGCCGGGTGACGCTCGCCGTGTGGGACGCGATCGAGCAGCTCCCCGCGTACGCCGCCTCGGCCGCGATCCTCGACGAGCTTGCCGGGGCCGAGGCCGCGGACTGCGTGCGGGCTCCGTTCGCGCTCGGAGACGCGGCGCGAGTCCGCGGGCTGATCGAGGAGGCCGGCGGGCGGGTGGTCGCGCAGGAGACCCCGGTGGGCGAGGCGCGCTTCCCGAGCGTGCGGAGCATGATGGAGGCCGACCTGCGCGGGTGGCTGCCCCTGCTCGGCGTGACGCTCGACGAGGCGCTGATCGAGCGCATCCTCGTCGAAGCCGAGGCCCGCCTGGCCGGGCTCGTGACGCCCAGCGGCGAGCTGGTCTTCGAGACGTCGGCCCACCTGTTCACGCTTCAGCGCTAGGGGGACGGTGTTCGGTTGTCAGCTTGTGCTGTGAAATGATTGCGTACCCCCGGTCGAGGGTACGCAAAAAGTCCGGTCACAAGTAAACACCGTCCCTGCGGGCGGCGGGTCAGCGTCCGTTGCGGTGGCGCGCGCGGTGCTCGTCCAGGGGGCTCACGGCGCGGCGGAAGGCGCGGACGCTGTCTTCGTCGTCGAAGTCGAGCTCGCCCACGAGCAGGCGGCCGTAGTCGGCGATGGCCTCGACGAGCTCGGCCTTGGCGGCCTTGACGGCGCCGCGGGGAGGGCGCACCGGGAGCGGGGCGTCGCCCACGCCCATGACGTCGGCGAAGTCTCGATGGCGCGCGTCGACGTGCGGGAGCACCGCCGGGCCCGCGAGCGCGGCGATCTCGGGCTCGAGCCCTCGCTCGCGGATCCGCTCGAGGATCACGTGGCTGGCCGACCAGAGCTCCTCGTGCGCGAAGCGGGTGAACCGGGTCCCCTGCGGGAAGATCACGGCCTGGAGCGCGGCGGCGCGGGCGCCCTCGTCCAGCTCGGGCAGGCGGGCCTTCGCGTGCAGGATCTCCCGCAGCGCGACCCACGCGCGACCGAGCGCGGAGGCCTCCCGACGCGCGTCGTGCGAGGGCGCGAACTTGCGCGCGGAGACGGCCGCGGTGAGCGCCTCCGCGGCGCGGTCCATGCGACGAAGCGCGCGCTGCAGGCGCGGGCTCGGTGGCCGCGGCGCGCGGACGAGCAGGACCTGCGCGAGCACGACGCCGGCGCCGACGCTGAAACGAGTCGGGGTGATGTAGTAGCTGATGTCGAACCGAGTCACGGAGCCTCCAGGGGTCGCTGGCGACGCTCTCCAGCTCCCGCGAGAGAGCAGCGCGTCGCCGATGACGTCTCCATCGCCCGCCGCGCGCGCAGGTTGCGGATTTCGACGCTCGAGGACGCACGGCGCACGCGGTGGAGTCGATGGCGACAGCTGCAGCTGACAGCGCGAGCGTGGAGACTCGCTGGCGATGCTCCACGCCACGGATGGAAGCTACGAGACTCGCTGGCGAGTCTCCGACGTTACGCTGCGGCGCTGCGAGACCCACGATCGAGCCGCTGGCGAGCGCGCTGACGGAGCCCGCGCCGATCGCGAGCCGCGCGGCTTCCGAGACTCGCGCAGGGCGTCGCCAGCGATGCGGCGCCGTCCCGGGTCGCGGTACGCTGGGCGCGCCGTGATCTGGTCGGCTTCGTCAAGCTCGTGGCGCTCGCGTACGCGACGCTGCATTCGGTGCGCGCCCGCTACGGCGTGGGCGTGGCCGCGGTGGGGGTGATGGCCTACGTCTCGGTGGCGGCGCTCGCGGCGGCGGCGGGGATCTGGATGCCGTTCGGAGACGCGCTGCGCACGCACTGGTGGCTCTCGCTCGGCCTGATGCCGCCGCTCTCGTTCACGTCGATGGCGCTCGCGTGGCGACAGAGGCGAGCCCTGCCGGCGATCGACCCGCGGTCGGAGCCGCTCGATCGGGCCGCGCTGGCGTTCCTGGCCAACGGGCTGCTCGACGCGGGGCTGCTGGTGCTCGTGGCGGCGGGCGCGCTCCTGATGGCCCGGGACTGATACGGCTCAGCCGGGGCGGGACGGGAGCGACACGGCGCCGAACCAGAAGGCGCTGAGGGTCTGCATCAGCTCTCTGTAGCCAGAGAGGTTGCCGGGCTTCTTCAGGAAGGCCGCGCAGCCGAGGCGGTAGGTCTCGCGGACCTCGGCCGGGTTCCGCGAGGAGCTGAGCACGACGATGGGCACGAGCCGCAGGGCCGGGTCGGTCTTCCACTCGGCGATCATCTCCAGGCCGCTCTGTCCCGGGAGGTTGAGGTCGGCCAGGACGAGGTCCGGGAGCTGGACGGAGATCCCGACCCGCTCGCGCACCATGCCAGTCGCCCCCTCGGCGTCGCGCGCGATGCTCACGTGCAGGGGCAGGCCGAGCCGCCGGACCGTGTGTCGCACGAGGTCGACGTCGGCGGGGTTGTCGTCGATGAGGAGGAGCTCGTGCAGAGGTGGGGTCATGAGAGTCGGGCGCGCAGGCGAATCGAGGGGGAGGCGAGCGGGGGCTCGGACGAAGACGCGTCGACGGCCGGCAGCGTGAAGCGGAAGGTCGCCCCCTCGCCGAGCTCGGACTCGACCCACACGCGGCCGCCCATGCGCTCGACGGCCTTCTTGACCACCGCCAGGCCCACGCCGCTGCCCTCGACCGCGTCGCGGTGCTGGAGCCGCTGGAACAAGGCGAAGACCTTGTCGTGGAAGGCGGGGGCGATCCCCACGCCCCAGTCGCGCACCGCGAACGTCCAACCGTCGTCGTGGCCGCGCGCGGCCGAGATGGACACGCGCGGGCGATCTCCCGGGCTGAACTCGATCGCGTTGGCGACGAGGTTCTGGAAGACCTGCGTCAGCATCGTCGCGTCGCCCGAGACGCGCGGCAGCGGGCCCCGCTCGATCACGGCGCCGCGCTCCTCCACCCGGAGCGCCAGGTTCGCGAGCGCCCCGTCCAGCGCTCGCTCCGCGTCCACGGGGGTGATCGCCAGCTCGCGGGAGCCGGTCTGGGTGTAGCGGAGCAGCGAGTCGACGAGGTCCTGCATGCGGGAGGCGCCCTCGCGCACGTAGCGCATGTACTGCGCTTCGCTCTCGTCACGCTCGTCCGCGTGCAGCTCCTCGAGCAGCTCGGTGTAGGCGACGACCATGCGCAGCGGCTCCTGCAGGTCGTGCGAGGCGACGTAGGTCATCTGCCGGAGCTCCGCATTGGAGCGCTCGAGCGCGGCCGCGTGCGCCACCGCGAGGTGCTCGGCCCGGGTGGCCACGCGGTGGGTCTCCACGTAGTCGAGGATCAGCCCCGCGCACGGGACGAGGTACGCGACGATCTTGAGCCCGTGCGCGGCGTTGAAGTGGTGGTCGAAGAGCGCGCCCGAGCCGAGCGACATGTGGAGCTGGGTGGCGACGTCGGGCAGCACGCTCAGCCAGAGCGCGAACGCGAAGTGGGAGTCGACGCGGCGCCGGAACCGGGGATAGATGATCAGGCCGGAGACGAGGTAGACGGCCAGGGGGTAGAGGTCCCACGGGCGGGTGACGAAGGCGCCCGGGAACGTGGTCCGGGGGAGGCTGGTGCTCTGGGCGCAGTAGGTCGTCAGCGCGACGGCGAGCGCGCCGAGCACCACGGAGGCGATGGCGACCACCCACAGGCTCCGGCGCGGGCGGGTGCCCGTCTCGAAGCGGCGCGCGAAGAGCAGCATGGCCAGGGCGGCCAGCGGCACCACCGCGTTGAAGGTGCGCGAGACGGCCCAGGTGAAGGGGACGAAGTCCGCGACGTCGGCGGCGGCGCCGATGAGGCCGTCCGCGGCGAGGGTGTGGAAGGCGTCCACGAGCCCGGCCGCGAGCAGCGCCATGCCGATGGTGGGCGCCACCACGTCTCGCCGCAGGTGGAAGTGCGTGAAGGCGAGCAGCGCGGTGAAGGCCGCGGCCGCGGTCGCCGACCACTCGAGCAGGGTGTGCAGATAGGAGCCGGAGAGCGCCGCGGTGAGCGCCTCGGCCGGGGCGGCGCTGGTGGCGAGCGCGCGCAGGGCGGCGTCGGTGGGGGTGGGCACGCCGAGGTCCACCCCCGCGAGCCCCAGCGCGGTCGGCGCGGCGCAGAGCGCGACGACGCCGATCGCCAGGCCTCGGTGCGACCTGAGCGGCCGCGCGGGAGTCGGCGCCGCCTCGGTGACGGGCCGAGCTGCGAGGGAGAGGCGCACCCCGCGTGAGAACGGCAGCGTGCCGCGAGGCTGCACCCTTCGCCCGCGAGCCCGCGCGCGCGCCGGCTCCCTTGATTCTGTTATTTGTGCATGAGCACGTTATTTATGTAATTCGCTCTCCGCTTCACGTAGGTTGGGGACGGCGGCCATCCAGCAACGGGGGCGTCGCCGGATGGAGGGAGCTGCGGATGAGAAGTGTGGGATGGTGTAGGAGATTGGCGCTCTGTGGGGCGCTCGCGCTCGTGGCGGCCACGGGCTGTGACGGGGGCGAAGTGAGCCCGCCAGACGCGTCGGGGACGGACGGAAGCGTGGACTCGGGCGCGGCGTGCGACGGCTGCCTGATCGGCGGGGCCTGCATCCCCGCCGGGACGGCCGACCCGTCCAACCCGTGCATGGTCTGCGACCCGGAGGCCTCGGCGACCGAGCTGAGCCCCGACGACGGGGCGAGCTGTGACGACGGACTGAGCTGCACCGAGCGCGACACGTGCTCCGCCGGCGCCTGCAGCGGTGAGACCATCGCCTGCGACGACGGCATCTCCTGCAACGGGGCCGAGATGTGCAGCGAGGACGCGGGCGGCTGCGAGCCCGGCGCGTCGGCGTGCGGCGCGGGGGAGCTGTGCGACGCGGCCACCGACGCCTGCGTGGTCGGCTGCACGGGGGGCTGCACCATCGACGGCACCTGCTACGGGGCTGGCCAGGCCAACCCGCTCGAGCCCTGTCTCGTCTGCGATCCGAGCGCGTCCGCCACCGACTGGAGCTCCAACGAGGGCGCGACATGCGAGGACGGCGAGTTCTGCACCACCGGGGACGTGTGCGCCGCGGGCGTGTGCGTCGGAGGCGCCGCGCGAGACTGCGATGACGGCGTCGCGTGCGACGGAGCGGAGACCTGCGACGAGCTCGCCGACGTCTGTCAGCCGGGCGCGTCCACCTGCGCGAGCGACGAGATCTGCGACGTCGCGTCCGACACCTGCGTCACGTCGTGCACCGGCTGTGTGATCGGGGGCACGTGCTTCGGGGCCGGCCAGCGCAACCCGGCCAATCAGTGCGAGGTCTGTGACCCCGCCGCGTCGGCCGCGGGCTGGTCCAGCAATGACGGCGCGAGCTGCGACGACGGCCTGTTCTGCACCGACGGCGACGTCTGCGCCGGCACCACCTGCGGTGGCGCGGCCCGCGTGTGCTCGGACGGCATCTCCTGCAACGGCGCCGAGACGTGTGACGAGGTGACGGACGCCTGCACCGCGGGCGCCGCCACCTGCGGCGGGGGGACGCTCTGCGATCCCGCCACCGACGCGTGCGTGACGACCTGCAGCGGCTGCGTCATCGACGGCTCTTGCTACGGCGCCGGCCAGGCGAACCCGCTCAACGCGTGCGAGGTCTGCGACGTCGGTCGCTCCACCTCGTCCTGGAGCGCCAACGACGGCGCGCGCTGCGACGACGGGCTCTTCTGCACGGACGGCGACGTGTGCGCCGCCGGCGTGTGCGGCGGCGCGGCCCGCAGCTGCTCCGACGGGGTCGCCTGCAACGGGACCGAGACCTGCGACGAGGCGGCCGGCGCGTGCGCCGCGGGCGCGACGACGTGCGCCGCGACGGAGCTCTGCGACACGGCGGCCGACGCTTGTGTCACCACCTGCGCCGGCTGCGTGGTCGGCGGCGTCTGCTACGCCCAGGACACGCGAAACCCCGCCAACGCCTGCGAGATCTGCGACACGGCGCGCTCCCGGACGGCGTTCAGCGCGAACGACGGCGCGAGCTGCGACGACGGCTTCTTCTGCACGACCGGGGACACCTGCTCGGGCGGGATGTGCGCCGGCAGCGCGGCGAGCTTCTGCGACGACGGCCTGAGCTGCAACGGGGCCGAGACCTGCAACGAGTCGACCGACCGGTGCGTCGCCGGCGCCACCACGTGTGGGGCGGGGCAGGTCTGTGACCCGGGCACCGACGCGTGCGTCACGGCGTGCACCGGGTGCGTCATCGGCGGGGTCTGCCACGCCGCCGGCGCGCGGAACCCGGCCAACGAGTGCCAGGTCTGCGACACCGCCAGCTCCGCGACGGACTGGACGGCGAACACCGGCGCGCGCTGCGACGACGGGCTCTACTGCACCGTCGCCGACGTGTGCTCCGCCTCGGCGGTGTGCGGCGGCGCGGCGCGCGGCTGCGGCGACGGCGTGACCTGCAACGGGGCCGAGACCTGCAACGAGAGCGCGGACCGCTGTGACGCGGGCGCGAGCACGTGTGGCGCGGGGCAGGTCTGCGACACCGCGGCCGACGTCTGCGTCACGACCTGCAGCGGCTGCGTGATCGGCGGCGTCTGCTACGCGCCGAGCACCACCAACCCGGCGAACGGATGCCAGGTCTGTGACCCGAGCGCGTCCACCTCGGCGTGGTCGGCCAACACGGGCGCGTCGTGCGACGACGGGCTCTTCTGCACGGTCGGCGAGGCCTGCTCGGCGGCCGCGGTCTGCGCCGGGGGGACCGCCCGCAGCTGCGACGACGGCGTGTCCTGCAACGGGAGCGAGTCCTGCAACGAGTCGACCGATCGCTGCGACGCGGGCACGAGCACGTGCGGCGCGGGGCAGGTCTGCGACGCGGCGGCGGACAGCTGCGTGCTGAGCTGCGGCGGAGGCACGAGCCTCTGCGGCGGCTCGTGCGTCAACACCTCCTACGACCCGGGGAACTGCGGCAGCTGCGGCAACGTCTGCCCCGATGTCGCCAACAGCGAGCCGGTCTGCGTGTCCGGGAGCTGCAGCGCGGTCTGCGACTCCGGCTTCGGGGACTGTGACCTCGACCCCACGAACGGCTGCCAGGACCTCCAGTCCGACAACGCCAACTGCGGCGCGTGCGGCAACGTCTGCGCGGGCGGCGAGACGTGCATGGCCGGGGTCTGCCAGGCCTTCACGCCGGTCCCGAACGAGATCCTCTACAACGGCTACTACTACGCGACGCTCGACGGAGCGCCTCCCGGGGCCGACTACGGCACCTGGACCAACACCTGTCAGACCAACCCCATCGCGCTCCCGACGGGCTGGGCGCTGGTCCCCGAGGACGCGGGCGTGGTCGCCAACGTGATCCGTCCGAACGTGTACGGGACGCACTGCATCCTGTTCTCGAACGGCGTGTCGTACGGCGTCCGGACCTACAACAACGGCAACCCGTGCGGCTGCAGCGGCTCGGTGTGCATGAGCGAGTCCCCGGCGGGGACGTGGCGCGTCACGAGCTGCTCGCGGCGGATCCTGATCCGGCGCCCGGCTCCCTGAGCCTCACCAGTCCGCGCGCGACGAGGGCCGCCGACCATCCCTTGCGGGGTGGGGGGCGGCCCTCTCGCCGTTTGGCGTCCGCCGCGCTCACGCGACGCGCGAGGGGAGGGTCGCGACCCCGAACCAGAACGCCGCGACCGAGCCGAGCAGCGCGCGGTAGCCGGCCAGGTTGCCGGGCTTCTGCACGAAGGCGGCGCACGAGAGGTCGTAGGTGCGCAGCACCTCGAGCGGCGATCGGGAGGAGCTGAGCACGACCACGGGGATCCGCGTGAGCTGCGGCTCGCGCTTCCACTCGCGCAGCATGTCCAGCCCGCTCATGCCCGGGAGGTTGATGTCCACGAAGGCCAGATCGGGCAGGGGCTCGCGCGCCGCGACGCGGGCCAGGCCGAGCGCGGTCGCCTCCTCCGCGTCGGACGCGTGGGTGAGGGACACGGCGAGCTCCATGCGGCGGATGGTGTGTCGGACGAGATCCGCGTCGGCGGGGTTGTCGTCGATGACGAGCAGCTCGTAAGGCCGTTTGATGCTCACGCGGGACGCTCCGAGGAGACGAATCGGCGGCGGGAGGCTTTTCTGTTGCGTCCCCTCGGGCGGGGTGACGGCGCCGGCCCTGCGCGCATACAGTGTCGCGTGGTGTGGGGATGCATGCGGTAGCGGGACGAGGGCCGAGGCTCGCGCTGCACGAGCGCGGAGACCACTACGTCATCGCGTCGTGGCGCTCGCTCTTCGTGATGGTCTGGTACGGAGGCGCGTCGCTGCACGCGCTCGACGCGATGGAGCGGCACGAGGACCGGGTCCTGGCGCGCCACCCCGACGGGATCACCGCGTTCTTCGTGATCCGGGACATCGCGATCACCAGGCCGCCCGGCGCGGACGTGCGCGAGCGCTCGGAGGCCCTGCTCGAGAAGTACGCGCCCCACCTCCGCGGCACGGCCCAGGTCATCGAAGGCGGCGGCTTCAAGGCCTCGATGGCGCGCACGTTCCTGACCGCGGTCACGCTCTTCGGCCGCTCGAAGGTCCGCACCAAGGCCTTCGGCGACGTGCGCCCCGCGATGAAGTGGGTCGGCGGCCTGCCGACGCAGCCGGCGGAGATCGCCGAGCACGCCGAGCCGATCTGCGCCGCGATCGACGGGCTGTCCCTCTCCTAGCTAGCGGCTCGTGCGGAGGCGGGCCTCGATCTGCGAGAGGCGCGCCCGCAGCAGGCTGTTGTCGGGCTCGACCTCGACCGCGGCCTTCATCGCGCGCCACGCGTCGCGCCACTGGCCGCTCCGCGCCGCGGCGGCCGCCTTGTTGTAGAACGCCATCGCCTGGGGAGACCGGATGGGCTGCTCCTTCTTGCGGGGCTCGTCGGCCGCCTTCACCTCGGCCTCCGCCTTGTCCTTCTCCTCGGTGGAGAGGCGCAGCTTGCCCATGCGCAGCACGCGGTCGTAGGCGCGACGCGAGACCGGGTTGGTGAGGATCTGGTACGCCTCGCTGCCGCGCCGGTAGATCTGGCTCGCGCGCGAGAGCTTGTCGGCGTCGCCGCCCGCGAACCGGTCCGGGTGGTAGCGGCGGGCGAACTTGCGGAACGCCTTCTTGACGTCCGTCGCCGCCGCGTCGGACGGGATGTCGAGCAGGGTGTAGTAGTCGAGCAGATCGAGGCGGTCGTTCACGAGGCGATCTCCTCCGACTCGAGCCGCATGCGCATGGCCGCGATGTCCGCGTCGCTGAGCCCGCCGCGCAGGTTGATGTGGATCTTCTGCGAGCGGCCGCTCGCGGCGTCGCGCGCCTCGACGGCGAGGGTGCCGTCCGCCTCGATGATGAACACGACCTCGATCTCCAGGTCCCCGCGCGCCTTCGGCGGCAGGTCGTCGAGCACGACCTCTCCGACCGCCTCGTTCTCGCCGAACTGGTCGCTCTCCCCCTGGCAGATCCGCACCGCGACCTCGCGCTGCTCGTCGCGCGCGGTGGTGAAGGTGCGGGTCTGCTCGGTCGGCACGGGCGAGCTCTTCGTGATGAGCCTGCGGCAGAAGCCGCCCGCGGTCTCGATGCCGAGGCTGTGTGGCGTGACGTCCATGAGCAGCGGCGGCGGCTGCGGCGGCATGGGCACGACGGGCTGCGCGCGCATCGGCGCGGGGACGGGCGCCTCGGACGGGGCGCGGGCCGGAGGCCGAGGCGGCGGCTCGCCCAGCGTGGGGATGGGGAGGTCGGGCGCCGCGGGCGCGGCGGGAGGGGGCGGCGGCGGCGGCAGGCCCGCGCCGGCCCCGCCGGTCGGCTCCGTCCCGAACTGGATGGTCTCCTCGCGTCGCTTCCTGGGCGGCGGGAGCGCGTCGAGCGGCGAGGGCGGCGGGCGCTTCTTGGGCGCCGGGCCTCCGATGCCGAAGGGGTCGTCGAGGTCGGCGCCGCCGAGGCTGCTCTGGGACAGCACCCGGCTGTCGCCGCCCGCGAGGGGCTCGGCGAAGGGATCGTCGGGGGCCAGGTCCGCGAACGGGTCGGCCGCGGGCGCGAACGAGGGGGGCTTCAGCTCGTCGAGCAGATCGCGCGCGTCGTCCCCCGGCGCGAGGTGGTCCAGATCGATGTCGAGCGTGGTCCTCGGCATCTTGCCCGCGTGCACCTCGACCACGCGCTGCGCGACGACGCTCGCGCCGGGCGGGCGCGACGGCGGCGGCAGGTCGGGCATCTCGCGGGGCGGGGGCCGGGTGGGGCGCTTGGGGCGCTCGGGGGGCGGCTGGGCCTCGGGCAGCTCCGGCGGCGCGAACGCGGGCTGGTTCGGCATGCCGAGCATCGTGCGCTTCTTCCGGCGCTGCTTGCGCTTCTCCTCGAGGTCGGCGCGCGTCATCTTCTTGAGCGCCACGCGGCCGAGCTGCGAGCGGGGCTTCGCGCCGGGCTTGGGCACCGGCCGCCGCGGCTCCCGCACCCCGCCGAGCGCGTAGCCGTGGATGGCGGCGCCCTGGGCCACGACCATGTCCGGGTCGATGTCGGTGCGCGGGGCCTTGCCGAAGTAGCCCTCGACCATCTGACGGCAGAGCGGCATGCGCGTCGAGCCGCCCACGAGGACCACCGAGCCCAGCTCGCTCGCCTTGATGCCCGCGCTCTGCAGCGCCTCGTCGCAGACCGCGAAGGACCGCTCGAGCCAGGGGCGGGCCACGTCCTCGAGCTCCGCGCGCGTCATCTGGAACTGGAGGTCCAGCGCCTTGCCGCCGCGGCCGTGGGTCAGCTCCTCCACCGTCAGCTCGACCGAGGCCTCGTCCGAGAGCTGGCACTTGGCCCACTCGCCCGCCGCCTTGAGCCGCTCGAACGCCTGGCGATCCCCGCGCGGGTCCCAGCCGTGCTGCATCAGGAAGGCCTCGCTCATCACCTCGGCCACCGCGCCGTCGAGGTCCTCGCCGCCGAGGAAGGTGTCGCCCGCGGTGGAGAGCACCTCGAAGACGTCCTTCTCGAGCTCGAGGATGGTGATGTCGAAGGTCCCGCCGCCGAGGTCGTAGACGGCGACCTTCTCGCTGCCGCCGCTGCCGTAGCCGTACGCGAGCGCCGCCGCGGTGGGCTCGTTGAGGATGCGGAGCACGCTCAGGCCCGCGACCTTGCCCGCGGCCTTGGTGGCGCTGCGCTGCAGCTCGTTGAAGTTGGCGGGCACGGTGACCACCGCGCGCTCGCAGGGCTCGTCCAGCGACGCCTCGGCCACGCGCCGCAGCTCCCGGAGCACCATCGCGCTGATCTCGGCCAGGGCGTAGGTGCCCCGGCGCACCTTCACGACCGAGCCGCCATGCTTGGACTCGACGATCTGGAAGGCGAAGCGCTCCCTCGCGCGGCGCACCTCGGGGCTCTCGAAGGGCCGGCCGATGAGGCGCTTGACCGCGTAGACGGTGTTGGCCGCGTCGACGAGCCGCCGCTCGCGCGCGTCGTACCCCACGAGCGTGTGTCCGTCGGGGTGGAAGGAGACGACCGAGGGCACCATGCGGCGACCGTCCAGGTCCTTCAGGACCCGGGCCTGGCCACCGTCGGCCACCGCCACCACCGAGTTGGTGGTGCCGAGATCGATACCGAGGACAGGTCCTTCGCTCATGGCGTCGGCGCTCGCACTTCGCTCTGCAGTGACTCGTTCCGCACTACTGGATTATTGCCCCATGACCCCGGGCAGGGGCAACCGGCTAGAGACGACCGTCGGCGCTCTGGAGGGGGCAATTGATGAGGGTGTCGGTGATCTCGAAGTCGACGATCTGCCCGCTCCTCGCGGTGATCGTGTAGTCCGGGGCCACATCGAACATGTCCGACGCCGCCCGATAGTCGGCCACGTCGTCGTCCGACGCGGTGTCGATACTGGCGTACCCCGCCGGCACGGTCACGGCCACCATCTTCCATAGCGGCGTGTAATCCTGATCTTCGAGTCCCACGCCGAAGACGTTGTTGGAGTCGAGCATGTCTCCGTCGCCCGTGAGGTCGGCCATGCGCATCGGCTCCGCAATGGGCATGTCCTCGCCCTCGCGGGTCAGCACGTAGACGTGGCGCTGGAAGAGCGCGCCGTCGGGGAGCAAGCGGCGGTTCTCGCGGCTGGCCGTGAAGTCGAAGCAGAGGGCCTGCATGCCGCGTACGTGCACGGGCGTCTCCGGGCCGAGGGTGGCGTCGTCGGAGACCTCGATCGCCGCGTCCTGGGCCGCGATGGGGCAGTGCCAGAGCAGGGTGGTCGCGCGCGGCGGCTCGAGGCCCTGCGCCGCGATCAGCGCGTCGACCTCCTCGAAGCTGCCCAGCTGCCCGCTCCAGCCGGCGGGCACGGTGACCCAGTGCACGCGCCCGAAGGGGCTGTAGCCGGCGTCGCCGGGCAGGGCGTCGACGATGGGCGGGTGCTCGAGGGGGGCGCAGTCTTCCTCGCCTTCGGGGCGGCAGAGGAGATACACGGGCATCGCCGTCGACGCGGTGCCGGGGATCGTCCAGTAGCGCACCGACTCACCGTGCACGAAGGCCTGGAACCGGGGCGAGACGCCCTCGAAGCCGTCGTTGTCGGCGATCTGGGCCGCGAGCGCGGCGTCTTCGTACACGGCCGGCAGCGGCGCGGGCGCCTCGGCGCATCCGAGGGTGGACGCGAGGGCCGAGAGGACCAAGCTCACGCGGATGAAGATGCCGAAGCTCAGCCTCGACGTGGGGTTACTGGTTCTGCGAGTCACCATCGGCTCCATGATGCTCCTCGGGCACGGTTTGCCCAAGCTGATGACGTTCGGGGAGAAGCTGCACCGCTTCCCGGACCCCATCGGCGTGGGCTCCGAGGCGAGCCTGACGCTCGCGGTGTTCGCGGAGGTGGTCTGCGCCGGGCTGATCGCTGTGGGCTTCGCGACGCGGCTGGCCACGATCCCGCTCCTGGTCACGATGCTGGTGGCGGCGCTGGTCATTCACGGCGACGACCCGTGGGCCCGAAAAGAGTTCGCGCTCTTGTATGCCGTCCCCGCGCTGACGTTACTGCTGACGGGCCCGGGCAAGCTCTCGGTCGACGCTGCGCGCGGCAAAGAGCAGCGCCTCTTGCCCTTCTGAGGGGTCATCCGCTATGCCCCCGGCATGCGCTGGGGGATCTTCTTTCTCATGCTGCTCGGCATGCTGCTGCTCGGCTGTGGCGCCGAGAGAGGCCGCGGGAGCGCGCGCGACGGGCGGACGGTGGATCTCCGCCCCGCCCCGCGACCCGGGGTGGTCTACGAGATCCTGCACCGCGAGACGCGGCAGGTGGACGACGAGCCGCCGCGGGTCATCGAGACGCGCACGCTCGCGGAGGTGCTCGAGGTGCGCCCCGACGGATCGCGCGCGATGCGAGCGCGCATCTTCCGGGAGTACCGAAACAGCGACGACGAGCCCCAGCTACACAGCGGGGTGGTTCAGCTGGTGCTGTCCAGCACGGGGCAGCTGGCGGACGCCCAGGTCGCGTGTGGTGACGACGCGGAGCTTCGCGTCAGCCGCTACCTCGCCCATGTCCTCGGCGCGCGCGCCGTCGTGGCCAACGGGGTCGGGGAAGGGAGCCGCTGGCGCGGTGACTTCCTCTCGGACGCGACCGAGCTGGTGAGCCCAGCGACCTTCCGACTCGATCGGATCCGTGCCGGACGGCTCGTCGAGGGGCGACTGATCGCGAGGGTGCGCATGGAGGAGGGGGACGTGGGCGGCGTCCGGGTGACGGGCGAGGGGCGCGTCCGGGGGCGCTTCCGAGTGGGACTCCGGGATGGCTTCTCGGGTCGGACGGACCTGCGCGGTGATGTGCGCGGACGCGTTCGCCGGCAGAGCGGGCGCGCGCGACCCGGACGCCTCCGCACGCGAACTCAGATCATCGTGCGACGCACGGCGGACGAGGTGGAAGGCATGTTCGACTGTGTCTTCGACCCGACGCGCGTCACCGCGTACATCCGCGAGAACCTGGCGGCCATCCAGGCTTGCTATCATCGCGCCCAGCAGCAGGATCCCGACCTGCGCGGGCGCGTGGTGATGCGGTTCGCGCTCCAGCCCGATGGGCGCGTGACCGGCGCGCATGCGACCGAAGACGAGATCCCGTCCTCCGGAGTCGCGGCGTGCCTCGCCGACGTGATGAACCGCTTCCAGTTGCCGGCGGGAGCCATCGGTGGCCCCGTGCATTTCGCGTATCCGTTCGTCTTCCTGCCGCAACCGTGATCACTCGGCGGGCGAGGGCGTCTCCGCCGGGGGCGGATCCTCGCGCCCGCGCAGCCCGGTGCGCACGTAGCGCGCCGTCTTGCCGAACCCGCGCTGCAGGTCCTCGAAGAAGAGGTAGAGGCAGGGCACGAGCAGGAGCGTGATGAAGGTGGCGAAGAGCACGCCGAAGCCGAGGCTGATCGCCATCGGGATGAGGAAGCGCGCGCCGACCGAGGTCTCGAGGATCATCGGTGACAGCCCGAGGAAGGTGGTCAGCGAGGTCAGGAGGATGGGTCGGAAGCGGCGCGTGCCGCCCGCCTTCACGGCCTCGAGGATGCTCAGGCCCTCGTCGCGCCGATAGTCGTTCACGGCGCTCACGAGCACGAGAGAGTCGTTGACGACGACCCCGCTCAGGGCGACCACCCCCATGAAGCTCATCATGCTGACGTTGTAGCCGAGGGCGAGGTGGCCGAGGATCGCGCCGACGATGCCGAAGGGGATGGCGGTCGCGATCACGAAGGGCTGCACGTAGCTCTTGAAGGCGATGGCGAGCAGCGCGTACATGCCGAAGAGCGCCATGGCGAAGCCCATGCCGAGCGCGCTCATCGTCTCCGCCTGGCGCTTCTGCTCGCCGCCGAGCTCCACGCGGAGCTGCGGGAAGTCGGCGAGGAGCTGCGGGACGAGCTCCTGCTGGGCCTGCTGGAAGATGCGGTTCCCGTTGGCGCCGAAGGCGACCTCGGACGTCACGTTGACGCGGCGCCGCCCATCCAGGCGCTGGATCTCGGTGTAGCTGCGGCCGCGGCGGATCTCCGCCGCCTCGGCCAGGGGGATCTCGCCCCCGTCGGGGGTGCGGATGAGGAGCTGCTCGACGTCGGCCATGCTCTGCCGCTCGTCGAGCGGGCGGCGTACGTAGACCCGGAGCTCGTCGCGCCCGCGCTGCTGCCGCACCGCCTCGGCCCCGAAGAAGGCGTCGCGGAGCTGGCGGGCGAGCATCTGCTCGGTGATGCCCAGCGCCCGGGCCTCGGGCCGCAGGGTGAAGTCGAGCTGCTCCTTGCCCTGCTCGAAGCCGTCGTTGATCTCGATGGTGCCCGCGTAGCCGCGGAGGCCCTCGGCCATCCGCGTGGCCGCGCGCTCGAGCTGCTCGAGGTCGGGGTGGCTGAGCTGGAAGTCGATCGGAGCGCCGCCGGGGCCGCCGGTGGCGTAGGCGTAGGACAGGGACTCGACGCCCGGCACGTCACCCACCTCCTCGCGCCACGCCTCGGTGAACTCGCGGGACGTGAACGGGCGCTGGTCGCTGGGCACGAAGAAGAGGGTCACCTCCGCCATGTGGCTCGCGCCGCCGCCCGTGCTGCCCGGCCTCGGCCCTCCGCCGAGCGCGCCGTGCGAGCCGAGCAGCGCGAAGCGCCCCCGCACCACTTCCTCGTCGGCGAGGCGCGCGACGGTGCGCCGGCTCGCCTCGAGGAGCCGCCGCTGCACCTCCTCGGTGCGCTCGGCCGGCGTGCCGAAGGGCATGACGAGCTGGGCCGAGACGCCGTCGCCGTCGATCTTCGGGAAGAACTCGCTCTCGACGCGGCCCCCCGCGATCAGGCCGAAGCCGCCGATCAGCAGCGCGACCGCCGCCGCGATGGTCACGTACCGATAGCGCAGAGAGAGGGCGAGGATGGGCGCGTAGGTCTTCGTGATCAGCCACTCCACCATCCGGCTGAAGCGTTGCTGCAGGTTCCCGAAGGCGCGCAGGCTGACCGCGAGGAGGAGCGCGAGCGACGCGCCGCCCACGAAGAGGACGGGGAAGCTCCACTCGCCCGTGATGCGGTAGACGACGAAGAGCGCGATGGTGTCGAGGGTCAGGATCCCGATGAGCCACTTGCGGGTCCCGCCGAGGTGGCCGAGGTGGGCGGGCAAGACGAGCAGCGACTCCACCAGCGACAACAGCAGGACCAGGATCACCACCACGGGGATCTGCATGAAGAACTTGCCGAAGGTGCCCGGCACCAGCAGCAGCGGCGCGAAGAAGATGCAGGTGGTGATGATCGCGAAGATCACCGGAGTGGCGACCGACTTGACCCCCTCGATCGCCGCGCGCATCGGCGGCATGCCCTCCGAGAGCTTCGCGTACACCGCCTCGCCGACCACGATCGCGTCGTCGACGACCATCCCCAGCGTCAGGATGAACGCGAAGAGGGAGATCATGTTGACGGAGATGTCGTCGCCCGTCAGCGGCAGGAAGAGCAGCGAGCCGATGAACGAGATCGGGATGCCGAGGGTGACCCAGAAGGCGAGCCGGATCTCGAGGAAGAGCCCCAGGCAGACCAGCACCAGGATCAGGCCGATGTAGGCGTTCTTGAGGAGGAGGTCGATCCGGTCCTCGTAGAACTCCGAGCGGTCGTTCCAGGTCGCGAGGTGTACGCCCGGCGGCATGTCCGCCTCGTGCGCCTCGAGGTAGTCCTTGACGGTGGCGGCGAGCTCGAGCGGGGTCTGGTCGCCGACGCGGAAGACCTTCACCATCACCGCGCGCTGTCCGTCGTAGCTGGCCGCGGTGTCGACCTCGCTGAAGCCGTCGGTGACGGTCGCGACGTCGCCCACCGTCACGCGCGAGCCGTCGGGCCGCATGCGGACCACGATGTCCTCGAACTCCCGGCCGCGGTCGCGCCGCTCGGTGGTGCGGAGCAAGATCTCGCCGCCCGGCGCGTCGATGGCGCCGCCCGGCACGTCGAGCGACGCGGCGCGGATCGCGTTGGCCACGTCCGAATGGGTCAGGCCGTAGCGGCGGAGGTTCTCCTGCGGAACGTCCACGGCGATCTCGAGCGGCCGGACGCCGCTCAGCTCGACCGTGGTGATGTCGTCCTCCGAGAGAAGATCCTCTCGCACCCGCTCGGCGAGGCTCCGGAGCTGCGCCTCCGACGCGTCGCCGTAGACGATCACGGAGATCACCTCTCCCCGCAGCGCCGGTCGGCTGACCACCGGCTCCTCCACGTCGGTCGGGAAGGAGGTGATGCGATCGACCGCGCTCTTGACGTCCGCGAGCACGCGGTCGGCGTTCGAGCCGAGCAGCAGCTCGAGGGTCACCACCCCGACGCCCTCCGTCGCCGTGGAGCGGACCTCTTTGACCCCGTCGACGGCGCGCACCGCCTCCTCGATCGGGAGCACGACGCCTTGCTCGACCTCCTCCGGAGACGCGCCCGGGTAGGGCACGTTGATGAGGATCAGGTCGAGCTCGAACTCCGGGAACACCTCCTGCTTGATCCGCGGGATCATCAGCAGGCCGCCGACCACCAGGATCAGCATCAGCACATTGGAGGCGACGCTGTTCTGCGCCATCCACGCGAGCGGCCCCTTGCGGGTGTCCGGCTTCTCGAGCGGGATCCGCGACGGTCGGTCGGTCATCCTTCACGCTCCGCGGGCGCCGGCTCGGGGCTCTCGGCCTCGGGAGGGCGGCTCGGCCGCTCGGCCGCGGGCTCCTCGACCCGGCGCAGCTGCGTGCCCTCGACCGGGACGGCGATCGGGCTCAGGACGAGCTCCGCGTTCGGCTCGAGGCCGCGCACGAGCACGGTGTCCGCGCGGCGCCACACCACGTCGACCTCACGCACGGCCAGGTGGCCCTCCCCGAAGAGGTGGACGACGTCGCCCACGTGCAGGTTCTCGCGCGGGACCTCGTACACCTCGTCGAGCTGGCCGGCGTCGATGTCGACGTGCACGAACGCGCCGATCAGGATGGGCAGGCCGGGGTCTTCGCGCTGGAGCCCGAGCGGGTCGTCGATCTCCACGAGCACGCGCGCCATGCGCCCGACCGGGTCGAGATCCCCGAGGAGCCGGATCACGCGGCCCTCCCGCTCGACGCGCGCTCCGTCGCCCACGTCCTGGTAGATGCGCGCGCTCGACCCCACCTCGGCGTTGAAGCCGGGGATCTGGATGCGCTGCACCGAGGCGAGCGGGACCGAGACCTGGACCCAGAACTGCGCGGTGCCGACGAGGGTCGCGACCTGGGTCGCGGGCCCGACGAGCTGGCCGATGTCGACGCTCTCGGCTTGCACGAGCGCGTCGAAGGGCGCGCGCAGGGTGGTGCGCGAGAGCTGGGTCTGGGCCTGGCTCAGCCCGCTCCGAGCGGCGCGCAGGGAGGCCTCCGCCGAGCGGACCTGGGGCTGGCGCAGCGCGAGCGCGCGGCCGTCCTCGCTCGCGGCGCTGCTGCCCCGACCGAGCAGCGCCCACTCTCGCTCCGCGATGACCCGGCGGCTCTCCTCCTGGGTCAGCTGGACGCGGCTGTTCTCGAGCTGCGCGCGCTGCTGCTCGAGCGCGGCCCGGAAGTCCCGCGGGTCGATGCGCACGAGGGTGTCCCCCTCGGCGAGCCGGCCGCCCGGAATCAGGTTCTCGTTCATGGCCACCACGCGGCCGTTCAGCTCGGGCTGCATCACCACCCGGCGCGCGGCCACGACCTGGCCCTGGGCCTGGACGCGCACGGCCTGCGTGCCCGGCGTCAGCGCCCGGGTGCGGACCGGGAGGCCGAGGTTCTCCTGCTCGGTGCGCTCCGCCTCGGGCCGGGTCGCGACCATGAGGCCGGCGAAGGCGACGCCGACGAGGCAGATCCCGACCGGGATGAGGGCGGCGAAGATGCGCTTGACCACGCTGGGGCGGGCCGGCTCCTCCGCGACGGCGGGCGCCGCGGGGTCCGGGATGGCGTGCGGTTCGGTGGTCATCGCTGGCTCTCCTGCGCCGCCTCGTCGTCGACGTCTTCGTCCTCTTCGTCCGCTTCGTCTTCGTCCGCGATCTCGGCCTCGCGCGGGTTCGGCAGCCGGGGCGCCTCGAGCTCCGTCGTCCAGCTGCCCCCGAGCGCGCGCGCGAGCTGCACGCGCTGGGAGAGCAGGGAGCGGTGGGCGGCGAGGATCGACTGCTCCGCGCGCTGCGCCGTCCCGAGCGCGGTGAGCACGGGGAGGTAGTCGCTGAGGCCCTGTCCGTAGCGGTTGCGGGACTCGTCGAGCGTGGCGCGGGCCGCGATCAGCTGCTCCTCGAGGTTCTCGATCTGCACGACGAGCTGACGCTCCTGCGCGAGGGCGTTCTCCACCTCGAGCATGGCGGTCAGCAGGGTCTGCGCGAAGGTCTGGAGGCGCTCACGGAGCGCGGCCTGGTTGCGCCGCACCTCGGCCGCGCGCCGCCCGCCGTCGAGCACCGGCGCGAGCAGGCTCCCCGCGAGCGACCACACGAAGGAGCTGAGCAGCGCCTCGATGTTGGGCGACGAGACGCCGATCGAGGCCGAGATCCGGAAGCTCGGGTACTGGTCGGCGATGGCGGCGCCCACGCGGTGGTCCTGGGCCGCGACGCGGCGCTGGGCGGCCCGCACGTCGGGGCGGCGCAGGAGCAGGTCCCCGGGCACCCCCGCCTCGGGCATGGGCGGGAGCGGCGGCAGCGCGGTCGGCTCGGGCAGGGCGCCGATCTCGCCGACGAACGCGCTCGGCGGGCGCCCGACGAGGACCGCGAGGTTGTGACGCGCGACCGTCTCGCCGCCGTCGATCTGCGCGAGCTGCGCCTCGGTCGCCTCCACCTGCTGGCGCTGCTGGTAGATGTCGAGCGCGGTGCCGAGCCCGTGCGCGAAGCGCAGGGTGACCAGCTCGAGGAGGATCCGGTTGGTCTCGAGCTGATCCTCGAGCAGGCGCCGCGACGCGCGCTGCTGGACCACGTTGAGCCACGTCTCCACCACGTTCGCGACGACCGTCATGGCGAGCGCCTCGACGTCGTCGCGGCTCGCGAGCGCGTCGAGCCCGGCCGCGGTGACCGAGTGCCCCACGCGGTTCCAGAGGTCGATCTCGTAGCTGACGGGGAGCGAGATCCCGAGGCTGTTGTTCTCGAACTCCTGCACGCCGAGGCTGCCGAAGACGATGACCTGACGGCGGCGGGCCACGTCGAGCTGCGCGCTGATCTGCGGCCAGAACCCGGACGCCTGGGCCTGCACGCCGGACTCCGCCTGCTCGAGGCGGGCCCACGCGGCGCCGAGCTGGAAGTTGCGCGCGAGCGCCTCGTCCACCAGGTGGTTCAGCTCCGGATCGCCGAAGGCCACCCACCACTCGGCGGGGATGGCGTCGCCGGGCCGGACGGTCTCGGTCTCGTCGCCCGCGGTCTGGGCGTAGCCGTCCGGCAGGTCGACGGGCGCGGCGGGGCGCTCGACGGTGTGATGAGGCGAGCAGCTCGTCCCGAGCAGGACCAGCGCCACCATCGCCGGGGTGCGCGTCGTCATTCGTCTCTCTCTGGCATCCGTTCGGGGTTTCTGAGGGCGCGGAGCAGCAGGTCGATCAGCGTGGGGAGCACGCGGTCGAAGTCGGGCTTCGGCCGATCCTGCGGCATGCGCGCGAGGAAGCGGTCGGCGTTCATGCGGATGGCGTTGGAGCCGAAAAAGCTGGCCCAGAGCGCCAGGGAGACCTCGTCGGGGTCGAGGTCGGGGCGGAGCGAGCCGTCGGTCCGTCCGCGCTCGAGGGCCGCCACGTAGGTGTCGCGCAGGGTGCGGATGCGGTCGACGTAGCCAGAGCCGCTGGCCTCGGGCTCGCCCTGGCTCCACAGGCTCGCCATCGCGAGCCGGAAGTGCGCGGCGTGCTCCATGACGACCTCGGCGTGCGTCTCGATCACGCGCCGCAGCAGCGCCTCGCCGTCCAGCCCTTCGTCGGCCCGGAGCGCGGCGAAGCGCTCGAGCACCGCGTCGAGGGGGCGGTGGGTGAGGGCGACGGAGAGGTCGTCCTTGCTCTGGAAGTAGAGGTAGAGCGTGCCCTTGCTGACCTCGGCCGCCTCGGCGACCTCTTCCATGGTGGCCGCCGCGGCGCCGCGCTCGCCGAAGACGCGCGCGGCGGCGTCGAGGATGGCCTCGCGCCGCTCCGCCTTCTCTCGCGCCCTTCGGACCGCTGCGCTCGTGGCACCCATGCTGCTCTCGCTCGCGACTGACTGACGGTCAGTCACTGACTGGCGGTTAGTTAGGGTGACGCGCCGCGAAACGCAAGCCGCGCGCTGCGGCCGATTCATGGGTCGCGCGGGCTCTCGGGACAACCCGAAATGGGGGCAGAGCTGCACCCCGTGAGCCTCCCGCGCTCTCGTTGTCGGGGCTCGCGGCTTCGCGTGAAGAATCGTGAAGATCAGCCGGGGTCGCAGATCCCGTCACAGGTCTGCACGACCTGGCCGTCCGCGGCGGTGAAGGCGCCGATCTGATCGACCGCCGCCTCCGAGCGGCGCACCCCCTCGTGGGCGGCGTTGTCGTCGCCCGGGCTTCGCGTCCCTGGCTGGGAGCGCTCCACGGGCGGGATCTCGTAGAGGACGAGCGCGCTGTCGACCGGTCCCGGGGTGGTCTCCAGCCCGTAGGGGTTCCAGGGGGCGGGCGTCAGGACGGGGATGCCCGCGGTCCGCGCCTGGATCTCGGCGCTGACGTTCGGGACCTGCGCGTCGCCGACGCCGATCTGCATCAGGACGCGCTTCGGGGGCGTGCCCGGGAGCGGATCGCGCACGAGGTGGGGCGCGTAGGTCGAGGGCTCGGCCAGGTCCCAGAGCGGGGCGCTCATCACCATCAGCAGATCGCGCTCGAGCGGGTCGGTGTAGGCGAGCTCCATGATCGCGCTGAAGCTGGTCCAGTTCACCGAGCGCTTGATCATGATCGGGTAGCTGACCCCGCCGACGCCGAGGACGAAGCGCTCGAGCTCCGTGGCCACGCCCGCGACGACGCCGCCCATGATCCCGCCCTGGCTGTTGCCGTAGTAGTAGGCGTCGCGCGCGTCGAAGGCGGGCAGGGTCGTGTCGCCGACGGGCACCTGCAGCTCGGGCAGGTCGCCGCAGCTCCCGCGCAGGGAGCGGGTCAGGACGAGCACGTTGATCACGGACTGGGTGAGCCGCTCCGGCGTGGCGTCGAAGTCGGAGAAGTCCTGAAGCGTGCGGATCACGCGCGCCCGGTCGTCGGCCGCCATGCCCCACCAGTCCACGCCCGCGCTGACGACCTCGAGGCGGCTCTGGTGCTGGACGTGCCAGCCGGCGTTGATCTCGGTGCGCGCACCGAAGAGGCCGTGGCCGTAGATCTCGAGCTGGGCGGGCGCGCCTCCGGCCTGCACGCGGTCGCGCACGCTCGTCGGGATCTGGACGAGGAAGGCGACCTGCGCCGTGCCCTCCGCGAGCGGTCTCCCGTCCGCGTCGCGGCGCAGCCTCGACGCGTCGGCGTCGGCGGGCTCGGTGCCCTGGAGGTAGAGCGGCACCGTCAGCTGACCGTAGACGCGCCGCCAGATCTCCTCCGGCAGCTCGTCGCCCGCGTCTCGGTCCTCGACGAGGGTGACCTCGCAGCCGAGCCCCTCGGCGCCCACGCGGCCGAAGTCGGGGTCGCCGCGCCCGACCGCGTCGTCGCGCATCGCGACGAGATCCCCCCAGAGCGTCTCGCCGCTCGCGGTCACGAAGTCCCACGCCTCGATGAGCCCGCCGCGCGCGACGCCCGCGCCGTCGAGGACGCCGAAGATCTCCTCGAAGTGCGCGCGCCGCGCGTCCGCTTCCGGCAGCGGCGTGTCGTCGCGCAGCGCGCGGAAGTAGGCCGAGGGCTCCACGGGCGCGCCACCCTCGAAGGCCAGCCCCTGGATCGCCACCACGTATCGGCGCCCCTCGGCCAGGCGGGCGGCCGGACGCAGATAGAGCGGCGCGCGGTCCGGCTCCGACTGCGGCCAGAGGTCCAGCTCGGCGAAGTGCGCGACGAGCTCCCCGGTCTCCGCGTCGACGAGCACGGTGCTCGAGTCGGGGGACAGGGTCTCGGCGATCTCCTCTTCGCCATGCAGGAGCGCGGCGTCCACGGGGCCCGCGAAGGACGTCATGATGGACGTCATCGGGCTGAAGCCGTCGAAGCGCTCGAACTGGCTCGTGTCGACCGGGTCCATGCGGTCGTTCACCGGCATCGTGGCCGGGTCGAGCGCGAGCCGGAGGCCGGTGGCGGTCTCTGCGTCCTCGACCAGAAAGCGACTCGACGGCCACGGCAGCAGGCAGTGCGTCGCGTTGACGTTCTCACACTCGGCGCGGAGGGCGGGGCCCGCGTCGGTGGCGGCGTCGGGGGCCGCCGCGTCCCCCGTCCCGGCGTCGGTCGGAGCGGGGGCGTCGTCGCACGCGGTGGCGCACAGGCAGAAGAGCAGCAGGCAGGCGAGGCGAGGCA
Organism: Sandaracinaceae bacterium; assembly: GCA_040218145.1. Taxonomy (GTDB): domain Bacteria; phylum Myxococcota_A; class Polyangia; order Polyangiales; family Sandaracinaceae; genus JAVJQK01. Next base: position 96,463 of record JAVJQK010000108.1, read on the forward strand.
TGACGCCAGCGTACCCCGCCCCGAGGAGCAGGTCTCGACCCCGCGACCGAGCGGTCGGCGGGGGAGAGAAGTGTGGGCGGAGCCGGGCTCGAACCGACGACCACTGGTGTGTAAAACCAGCGCTCTACCAACTGAGCTATCCGCCCTCAGAGAGGCCGCGGGAGCGCTACTGCTGCGCGCCGGGGCCCTCGACGGTGGGCTTCGGGAGGCCCTCGGCGGCGCCCTCGTGCGTGACCAGCTTGCCGCCCTGGTACTCCATCGGGCGCGATCGGCGACCGAAGAGCGCGTCCGGGTCGTTCAGCGCGAGCGCCTCCCGGAGCACCTGGTCCATGTGCTCGATGAGCACGACCCGCATGCTCTTGAGCACGCGCTTGGGGATCTCGCGAAGGTCCTTCCGGTTCTCGCGCGGGACGAGCACCGTGTCGATGCCGGCGCGGTGCGCGGCGAGCATCTTCTCCTTGAGGCCGCCGATGGGCAGGACCTGGCCGCGGAGCGTGATCTCGCCCGTCATCGCGACGTTCTTGCGGACCGGGATGCGCATCAGCGCGCTCGCGATGGCGGTGGCCATCGTGATGCCGGCGCTGGGGCCGTCCTTCGGGAAGAAGTCCGGGAAGTGCACGTGCACGTCGACCTTCTCGTGGAAGTCCTCGTCGAGCCCGAGCTCCTCGTGGCGGCTGCGGATGTAGGTGATCGCGGCCTGGCCGGACTCCTTCATGCCGTCGCTCAGCCGGCCGGTGATGACCTGCTTGCCCTTGCCGGGGATCACCGCCGCCTCGCACTCGAGCACGGTGCCGCCGTAGAAGGTGTAGGCGAGCCCGTTGACCTTGCCGATCTCGTCGTGCTCGCCCGCCTTGTTCGCGGAGAACTTCGGGACGCCGAGGTACTTCGGGACCTCCTTCGCGATGATGCGATAGGTCTTGTCCTTGCCGTCCTTGAGCACCTGCCGCGCGATCTTGCGGCACACGCTGCCGAGCTCGCGCTCGAGGTTCCGGACGCCGCTCTCCTTCGTGTAGTGATGGATGACGGTCCGGATCGCGTTCTCGGTGATCTCGAGGTCGACGTCGGTCAGGCCGGCTTCCTTCTTCTGCCGGTCGACCAGGTAGCGCACCGCGATGTTGAGCTTCTCGAACTCCGTGTAGCCGCTGAGCTCGATGATCTCCATCCGGTCCTGCAGCGGGAGCGGGATGTCGCTGCGGACGTTCGCCGTGGTGATGAACATCACGTCGGAGAGGTCGTAGTCGAGGTCGAGGTAGTGGTCGTTGAACTCGGAGTTCTGCTCCGGGTCGAGCACCTCGAGGAGCGCCGCCGCCGGGTCGCCGCGGAAGTCGCTCGACATCTTGTCGATCTCGTCGAGGAGGAAGACCGGGTTGTTCGCGCCGACCTTGCGCAGCGACTGAATGATGCGGCCGGGCAGGGCGCCGATGTACGTGCGCCGGTGGCCGCGGATCTCGGCCTCGTCGCGCACGCCGCCGAGGCTCAGGCGCACGAACTCGCGGCCCGTGGCCCGGGCGATGGAGCGGGCGAGCGAGGTCTTGCCGACGCCGGGCGGGCCGACCAGGCAGAGCACGGGCCCCTTGAGCTTCTTCACCAGCGCCTGGACGGCGAGGTACTCGAGGATGCGCTCCTTGACCTTCTTCAGCCCGTAGTGGTCCTCGTCGAGGATCTTCTCCGCGAGGTCGATGTCGTAGTTCTCGTCGGTCTTGTCGAACCACGGGAGGTTGAGGATCCAGTCGATGTAGTTGCGGACGACGGTCGCCTCCGCGCTCATCGGCTGCATCATCTTGAGCTTGCGCAGCTCCTTCTTGACCCGGTCCTCGGCCTCGTCCGTCAGCTGCTTGTTCTTGACGCGGTCCTCGAGCTCCTGGATCTCGCTCTTGAACTCGTCGCGCTCACCCAGCTCCTTCTGGATGGCCTGCATCTGCTCGTTGAGGTAGTACTCCTTTTGCGTCTTCTCCATCTGCTTCTTCACGCGGGACCGGATCTTCTTCTCCACTTGGAGGATCTCGATCTCCGCGTTCATCAGCTCGAAGAGCCGCTCGAGACGCTTCACCGGGTCGGTGGTCTCCAGGATCTCCTGCTTGTCGTGCAGCTTCACCGCGGTCAGGTGGACCACGATGGTGTCGGCCAGGCGCGCCGGGTCGTCGATGGTCTGGACCTGCATCAACATCTCGGGCGCGATGCGCTTGTTGAGCTTGACGTAGGTCTCGAAGGTGGCCTGGACGGAGCGCATCAGCGCCTCGACCTCGACCGAGCCGCTGCTCACCTCTTCGACGGGCTTGACCTCGCAGAGGAAGAACTCGTCGTTCTCGATGAAGCGCTCGATCCGGCAACGGCGCTTGCCCTCGACGAGGACCTTCACGGTGCCGTCGGGCAGGCGCAGCAGCTGGATGATCACCCCGACGGTCCCCATCTGGAAGATGTCGTCCGGGGTGGGGTCGTTCGTCTTCGCCTTCTTCTGAGCCGCGAGGAGGATCTCCTTGTCGTGGCTCATCGCCTCTTCGAGCGCGTTGATCGACTTCTCGCGGCCCACGAACAGGGGGACCACCATGTGGGGGAAGACGATGATGTCCCGAAGCGGGAGGAGGGGGAGGGTGCGTCCTCGCTTGCCCCCCTGGTCATTGTCGTTCTTGTGGAAGAACATCGAAGCGCTTTCTGTGCCGGGGGGCACGCCCGAGCGACGGGCCCCTACAACCACGAGGATGGGTCAACCTACGAGGATGGGGCGCCCCTCGCCCCCTCGCAAGGATGAGGGGAGCGGCTCTCAGCCGGTTCCGGCTTCCTTCTCGTACACGATCAGCGGCTTCTCGCCGCGGTGGACCGTGTCCTCGTTGACGACGACCTCTTTGATGCCGTCGTGGCTGGGCACGTCGTACATGATGTCGAGCATCGAGTGCTCGAGGATGGCGCGCAGACCGCGGGCGCCCGCGTTGCGCTTGAGCGCCTCCTGGGCCACCGCCTGCAGGGCGCCGTGGGTGAACTTGAGCTTCACGCCGTCCATCTCGAAGAGCCGGCGGAACTGCTTGATGAGCGCGTTCTTCGGCTTCGTCAGGATGTCGATGAGGGCCTCTTCGTTCAGCTCGTGCAAGGTCGCCGTCACGGGGAGGCGGCCGACGAACTCGGGGATGAGCCCCGCCTTGATGAGGTCCTCGGGCTGAACCTGCGTCAGGACCTCGCCGATCTTCTTCTCCTTGCGGCTCGGGACCTCGGCGCCGAAGCCGAGGCTCTTGTGGCCGATGCGCTGCTCGATGACCTGGTCGAGGCCCACGAACGCGCCGCCGCAGATGAAGAGGATGTTGGTCGTGTCGATCTGCAGGAAGTCCTGCTGGGGGTGCTTGCGACCGCCCTTCGGAGGCACGTTCGCGACGGTGCCCTCGATGATCTTCAGGAGCGCCTGCTGCACGCCCTCGCCGCTGACGTCCCGCGTGATGGAGGGGTTGTCCCCCTTGCGCGCGATCTTGTCGATCTCGTCGATGTAGACGATGCCGCGCTGCGCCCGCTCGACGTCGTGGTCGGCGTTCTGGAGCAGCTGGACGATGATGTTCTCGACGTCCTCACCGACGTAGCCCGCCTCGGTCAGCGTGGTCGCGTCCGCGATGGCGAACGGCACGTTGAGGATGCGGGCCAGGGTCTGGGCGAGCAGGGTCTTGCCGCTGCCGGTCGGCCCGAGCAGGAGGATGTTCGACTTCTGGAGCTCGACGTCGTCCTGGGCGACCCGGGAGTCGATCCGCTTGTAGTGGTTGTGCACCGCGACGGAGAGGACCTTCTTGGCCCGGTCCTGTCCGATCACGTACTCGTCGAGAATCGACTTGATCTCCGCCGGCTTCGGGAGCGGTGTCCCGGTGGCGAACGAGTCTTCGCGATCGACCTCCTCCGCGATGATGTCGTTGCAGAGCCCGATGCACTCGTCGCAGATGTAGACGGTGGGCCCAGCGATGAGCTTCTTCACCTCCTTCTGCGATTTCCCGCAGAAAGAGCACTGCAGATTCCCGTGTCCGTCGTCCCGCCGTCGATCCACGCCCATTACCCCGTCAGGAAGGACCGACGTGGTCCTTCCGAGTCATGGAGGACTCTAATCCCGAGACCCCCCGCAGGCAACTGCCCGCCAAGTATGCACAGTTTGCTCAACTGCTCGAAATGCCTCTACTTATCAGCCTTTTTCTCGACGCGAGGGCCGATGACCTCGTCGATGATCCCGTACTCGAGGGCCTGAGCCGCCCCGAGGAAGCGATCCCGCTCGGTGTCGTCCTTGATCTTCTCGACCGGCTGATCGGTGTGCTTCGAGAGGATCTCGTTCATCCGATGCCGGAGCTGGATGATCTCCTTGGCGTGGATCTCGATGTCCGACGCCTGGCCCCGGACGCCCGCGAGCGGCTGGTGAATCATCACCCGGCTGTTCGGCAGGCAGCGGCGGCGGCCCTTCTCGCCCGCGGCGAGGAGCCACGCGGCCATGGACGCGGCCTGGCCGAGGCAGACCGTCGACACGGGGCAGCGGATGTACTGCATGGTGTCGTAGATCGCGAGGCCGGCCGTGATCACGCCGCCGGGGCTGTTGATGTAGAGCGTGATCTCCTTGTCGGGATCCTCGCCCTCCAGGATGAGGAGCTGCGCGATGATGATGTTCGCGACGTCGTCGTTGACCTCGGTCCCGAGGAAGATGATCCGGTCCTTGAGCAGCCGGGTCCAGATGTCGAACTGGCGCTCACCCCGGTGCGTCGTCTCGATGACGGTCGGGAAGGGAATGGCAGCTCTCGGGTCCTGTCGCTCGGTCATCGCTCTCCCACTTGCTCGTCGGACTGGTTGGTCGGACTGGTTGGTCGGACTGTTTCGTCGGACTGGTTCAGCGACTGCCCATGAGAACGGCAGCGCGTCTCTCTTTGTTACCCACCGAAGCGTACTGCCTTCGGTCGCTGTCCGGTACCGCCCGATCGGGCAGCCCGCGTTCCAGCTGGTGTCCCCCGACGCTGGGCTCATCCACCCCGCGTCCTCCCCTTCAGGCGTCCCCCGCCTCCGCGTCCGTCTCGGCGGGCGCGTCGGTGACTGTAGCTCGGCTCATGAGGTAGTCGAGGATCTTGTCTTCGAGGATCTTGTTCTCGAGCGACTCGCGCTTCTCGCCCGCGTACTCCACGCGGACCTTCGCGATGTGCTTCCCGCTCTGCTCGGCGATCTCGGCCAGCTTCGCCTCGACCTCCTCCGGGTCGACGTCGAGCTCCTGCTGCTTGGCGACCGCGCCCATGAGGAGGGCCGCGCGCACCTTGCTCTGGGCCCGCTCGGCCATCTCTTCGTCGTTGCCGAGCCCGAGATCACCGAGGTTTCCGCCCATCTGACCCATGTACTGCATGAAGAAGGCGAGCTCCTGCTTCATGGACTGGACCTGCTGCTGGACGAGCGAGGGCGGCACGGGCACCTCGTTCTTCTGCACCAGCTGCTCGACCACCTGCTCGCGGAGGCTGCTGTCGGCCTTCTCCTTGGCCGCCTTCTCGAGGTCGCCGCGGATCTTCGCCTTCAGCTCGTCGAGGGTCTCGTACTCGCCGACGTCCTTGGCCAGCTCGTCGTCGAGCTCGGGCAGGACCTTCTCGCGCAGCTCGGTGATGGTGACCTTGAAGAGGGCGCGCTTGCCCTTGAGCTCCTCGTTGGGCGTCTCGTCGTCGTAGGCGATGCGGATGTCGACGCTCTCGCCGGCCGACTTGCCCGTCAGGCCCTCCTCGAACTCGGGGAGCAGCCGGCCCTCGCCGAGCTCGACCTCACGCCCGGTCGCGCCCATCTCGGGCTTCTCCTCGCCGTCGATCTCCACCACGTAGTCGATGGTGAGCAGATCGCCCGCCTTGGCCGGCCGCGGCTCCTCGGGGGTCTGGATCTCGGCGTGCTTCTCGCGGAGCGCCTCGATCTCCTTCATCACGGCGTCGTCCGAGACCTCGCTGAAGGGGCGCTTCAGCTCGATTCCGTCGGTGACGACGTCGTCGACCTTCGGCCGGACCTCGAGCTTCGCCTTGAAGGCGAGCGGCTGGCCCTTCTCGATGCGCGGCAGATCGTCCACCTCGGGCGCGGCGACCACGGCGAGCTCGTGCTCCTGCACCGCGTGCAGCAGGCCCTCCTCGATCAGCGTCGAGATGACCTCGCCGTCGACCTGCGGACCGTAGAGCTGCTTGAGGACGTGCCGCGGGACCTTGCCCCGGCGGAAGCCCCGCACCTTGGCGCTCTTCTGGAGCTTGCCGTAACCCGCGTCGAGGCCTTCCTTGACCCGCTCCCACGGGACCTGGACCTGGAGCTCGACGGTGACGGGATCGATCTCGTTCACCTGCGACTGCATGGACGCCTGCGACTGCATGGAAGAAGGAGCCTCCTGGCTCGGCGGAAGAGCGGCGAAGCGCCGCGAAATGCGGAGGGGACGCGCGGACGGAATACGGGCGCGCGCGCCAGGCGAGCGGGTGTCCTAGCTGCGGCGTCCTCGATGGTCAAGCGCGCCCGGGGCGGACGGCTCAGGGCGCGTTGGAGCGTGACTCGGCGCGCGGCGGCGCGCTCGGCAACCCGTCCGCGAAGGCGCCGAACGCGGCCTGCACGGGCGCGTGGAGCGACGGATCGAGGTCGCGAAGGATCAGCACCGCGCGGCCGCGTCGCTCGACGCGCTGGCGATCGCGCCGGTCGGCCGGCGACGCGTCGGCCACCCGGCGCGCGGCCAGCTCCGCCTCCCGCGCCTCGCCTTCGTCGTCCCAGGTGGTCCACCACACGACGGCGGTGCTGCCGTCCTCGCGGCGGTAGACCCGGATCCGATCGCCGCCCCAGCCCTCGGCCGCGCTCTCGTCGCGCTCCGCGTCCGCGAGCCCCTGCCCGAGGTAGATGCTCGTCTCCAGCTCGCCGAGGCTGTCCTCTTCGTGCGGCGTCAGCCCCGCGGCGGCGAGGTCGTCGAGGGCGGGGAGGGTGACCTCGTCGGGCAGCTCCCGCGCGAGGTAGCGCTCCGGGTGGAGCACCTGCTCGGTCGTGACGGGCGGGCGCGCGTGCAGCCCGTCCACGCCGCGCCAGCCCTGTTGCCCGTGCAGGGTCGCGCAGAGGATCATGCCGTCGAGGTACCGCGACATCAGCGGGAGCCGGACGATGGGCGGCGCCTGCTCGATCTCCTGGCCCTGGATCGCGTCGGGGTTCTGGCGGATCAACATGCGCAGCATCGCGGCGTTGCGGGTCAGGGCGCTCAGCGGCTGGCCCATGCGGGAGGCCATGTGGCCGATCATGGCGAGGGTCGCGTCGCCCTCGACGATCGAGGCGAAGGCGTTCTCCCCGTCGATCGTGCGCTCCTCTTCGTAGCGTGCGCCGAGGCCCAGCCGCTGGTCCTGCAGCGCGTGCACCAGCTCGTGCACGATGACCATCTCCGCCTCGCCGAGCTGGCGGCTCCCCTGCCCGGGGCGCAGCTGCTCGGCCACGTCCTCGCGGATCACCATCAGGCTGCGCTCGGGGTCGTAGTAGCCGACGATCTGCTCGCCGAGGACCCGGATGAGCAGGTCGTGGATGTCGAGCGCGGGGTCGAGCAGGCCGATGGCCACGTAGAACACGCGGGCGCGCTCGAGCTCCTCGGCGTCGATCTGATCGCGGACGAACTGCGTGATGACGTCGCGGTCCTGGATGCGGAAGGGGACCGGACGACCGAACGTGAGGTTGCGGGTGCGCTCGGCGACCCGGAGCAGGGTGGCGATGGCCTCCTGCTCGCGCGGCGTGGGCGGTCGGCCCGCGATGTCGGAGAGCGGGTCGGCCTCGGCGCCCGTGGAGACCGGCTCGGGCGGGTGTCGGCGCTCCGGCGGCGGGCTCGCGCCTGGGCCGCAGCCCGCGAGGGCGAGGACGAGCGCTGCGAGCCAGAGGCGCCTCACGCGTCGATCCGCAGGATCATGCCGTAGCAGAGGGGCTTCCGGCCGAGGGTCTTGGCGAAGAAGCGCTTGAGCGCCCGCTTCGCCTCGATCTCGAGCGTCTCGTCGTCGGGCCGCTCCTGGACGCGGCGGCTGCGGCGGAGCGCCTCGAAGACGTAGTCGCAGGCGTCGTCGAGGAAGTCCTCATTCTCGTCCTCGTGCAGCACGCCGCGGGTCAGGATGTCGACGGGCCCGAGCGGGCGGCCGCGATCGTCGACCACCACGGTGACCATCGCCACCCCCAGCTCCGCCAGCAGCGCGCGGTCCTTGATGACGCGCTCGGAGATCTCCGTGCCGCGCTCGCGGTAGACGCGGCCGGTCTCGGCCTGCTCGACCACGCGCATGCGCTCGGGGGACAGCTCCACCACCGCGCCGTTCTCCACCACGAGCACGTCCTCGACGCCGCTCTGCTCCGCGATCTCGGCGTGGCGGCGCAGGTGGAGGTAGGTGCCGTGCACGGGCACGAAGCTCTTCGGCCGGAGCAGCTCGATCAGCCGGCGCTGCTCGTCCCGGTGCGCGTGGCCGCTGACGTGGATGCCGGGCGCGACGCGCTTCCAGATCACGTGCACGCCCTGCCGCTCGAGGGCGTTGATCATGCCGTACACGCCGGTCTCGTTGCCCGGGATGATGCGGGCGGAGTGGATGACGGTGTCGCCCGGGTCGAGGCTGAGGTCGGGGTGCGTGCCCGTGGCGAGGCGGGCGAACGCGGCCGGCGGCTCGCCCTGGGTGCCGGTGGCGAGCACGAGGAGCTGGTCGCGGGGGATGGACCGCGCGGTGTCACGCGGGATCCGGACCGCGTCGAGGTCGTCGAGGTAGCCGTGCAGCTTCCCGAGGCGCGCGTGCATGTTGAGCGAGCGGCCGAGCAGGCAGAGCTTGCGCCCGGTGGCCTTGGCGATCTCGGTCAGCGCGCGGAGCCGGTGCACGTTGGACGCGAAGAGGGTCACCACGACGCGGCCCTGCGCCTCCCGGACCAGGGGCTCGAGGCTCGCGTGCGCCTCCGCCTCGGTGCCGGTGGTGCCCTCGGAGACCGAGTTTGTCGAGTCGCTGAAGAGGAGCCGCACGCCCTCCTCGTCCGAGAGGCGGGCGAGCCGATCGAAGTCGAAGCCCTCGCCGTCGGTGGGGGCCTCTTCGATCTTGAAGTCGCCGCTGTGCACGATGACGCCGGCCGGCGTGCGCAGGATGAGCCCCGTGCAGTCGGGCATCGAGTGCGTCACGCGGTAGGGCTCGATGTCGAACGGGCCCGCCTCGAAGCGCTCGCCCGGGTAGATGGGCCGCAGATCCGCCTCGAAGTCTCGGGGGCCGTCGTACGCGAGCTTCTCCTTCAGGAGCGACAGCGCGTAGGGCGGGCCGTAGACCGGCACCGGGCAGGCGGCGAGCATGTAGGGCACGGCGCCGATGTGGTCCTCGTGCCCGTGGGTGAGCACGATCGCGTCGAGGCGCTCGGGCTCGTCGAGCACGTAGGAGAAGTCGGCGTGCAGGGTGTCGACGCCGAGGCCGCGTCCATCGAACGCGAGGCCGCAGTCGATCACGATGCGCCGCCCGGCGGTCTCGACCGCCATGCAGTTCATGCCGATCTCGCCGAGACCCCCGAGGGGGACGAAACGAACGGTGTCGGAGGTGTCCACGGGCAAAGCGGGATCCAAGGCTGGGGCGGGGTTTAGCCTCATGGCGGGGCCGCGTCGAGCGTGGGGGTGAGGCCCCCCAACTTCGATTGCCCGCCCCCCTGCCTCGTGATAGCACCGGCCCGCGCGGGGACGTCCCTCCGCGCGGAGACATGATGAGACGTTTCGTACCCTCGTGGCTCGCGCTGGCCCTGCTCTCCCTCGGAGCCGCGCTCGTGGTCGGCCTCGCGCCGTCCTGGGCGCTCGCCCAGCCTCCTGCCGACGACGAAGAAGAGGTCGACGCGGAAGAGGGCGAAGGCGATCCCGACGCGGAGGAGGATCCGTACGCCGACGAGGACGACTGGGACGACGAGGAGGAGGAGCCCGGCCTCCGCCCGCCCGTGGTCGAAGACCTCGAGCCCGACGAAGAGGACTACGAGGACGAGGAAGAGGACGAAGAGGACGACGTCGAGGACGAAGACGACGACGAGCTCCCGTCCCCCGCCGAGGCGCAGCAGCGGCTCGAGGAGGGCCCGGCCGGCGACAGCGACCCGACGCTCGCGCGCTGGACCACGCCCCAGACGGTCTTCGACCTGCACGGCTACATCCGCTTCCGCGGCGAGTTCCAGGACAACTTCTTCCTGGACCGCGTGCTCGGTGAGTCGATGAACATGAACGTGCTCGACTCGACCGGCGGCTACGTGCGTGGAAACGCGCCGCTGCCCTTCGGGCTCTTCCGCCCGGCCGAGGACGGCGTGATCCCGGCTGGCGGTGGCTGCGGCTTCGACTCCGACGGCCGGGCGCTGCCCTGCGCGCAGCACGCGAACGCGTACGCGAACATGCGGCTCCGGATCGAGCCGACGATCCACCTCTCGGACGACGTGCGCATCCGCATGCAGTTCGACGTGCTCGACAACCTCGTGCTCGGCTCCACGCCGAACGCGCTCGCGGTGGGGCCGCGAGTGGGGGCCGGCGGCATCATCGACCCGTTCTACCGTTACGAGCGCACCACGTTCGCGCCGATCGACACGCTGTCGACCACGATGACCTCGCCCACCTACGGGCTGAACTCGGTCCAGGACGCGATCCAGGTGCGGCGCGCCTGGGGTGAGGTCCGCAACCGCGGGCTCGGCGAGCTGCGCTTCGGCCGCATGGGCGATCACTGGGGTCTCGGCCTCGTCGCCAACGGCGGCAGCGGCATCGACTCGGACTACCAGACCGACGTCGACCGGATCATGATCATCACCCGGCTCGCGGGGATCTACCTCTTCGGCGCCTGGGACTTCGCGTCCGAGGGCCTGCTCTACAACGAGGTCGCGGACGTCGGCGGGATCCCCTTCGACCGGAGCCGCATCGACGACACCGATCAGTTCGTGCTCGGCGCCGCCTACCGCGCCACGGACGAGGAGCGCGAGGCGGCCCTGCAGCGAGGCGACGCGGTCTTCAACATCGGCGCGCGCTTCCAGTACCGAAGCCAGAACCTGAGCTCCTACGGCACGACGAACCCGTTCGGCCTGTGCACGATCTGCGGTGACGCCGACAGCACTCTGCCGAGCGACGAGCGTCGCTTCGCCGAACCGGTCTTCGTGCGCCGCGGCGCCGACATCTACACGCCCGACCTCTGGATCCAGTTCCTCTACGAGAACCTCCGGCTCGAGCTCGAGGCGGTCATGACCTTCGGGCAGATCGAGAACCTCGGCGTCGCCGCCTACACGACGCCCGAGGAGGGCAACCAGGCGGAGCTGCTCCAGTTCGGCATCGCGTTCGAGGGCGAGTACCACCTCCTGAACGACCAGCTCGGCATCTACTTCAACGCGGGCTACGCGTCGGGCGACGCGGACCAGGAGGGCCTCAGCCTCATCAACGGGCTGCCGGCGCAGAACGCGGCGGGCGAGGGCGACGGGCGGGTCGACCGCACCTACAGCACCTTCTACTTCCACCCGAACTACCGGGTCGACCTCATCTTCTGGCGCAACATCATGCGTCAGGTGGGCGGCGCGTATTACTTCCGCCCCGGCCTCAGCTACGACTTCATCAAGAACAGCTTCGGCCAGCTCCTCGGCGCCCGCGCCGACGTGATCTGGAGCCGCGCCGCGGAGCCCATCCAGAGCTGGGGCAACGCCGACGACCTCGGCGTGGAGATCGACGTCTCGGCGTACTACCGCAGCGAAGACGGCCCCGACCTCCTCGACGGCTTCTACGCGCAGGCGCAGTGGGGCATCTTCTTCCCCCTCGACGGCCTCGGCTTCGGCCCGGGCAGCCCCTCGGGCACCCAGCCCGCCGCGCTCGGCCCGGCGATGACGTTCCGCCTGCTGCTCGGCATCCAGTACTGAGACGCGCGAGAGCCCTGGCCGGGTAGGCTGAGCGCGGGCGTCGAGTCGATGAAACGACTCCGCGCCCGCTTCCTCTTCGGCGCCTCCTCGTCCGAGCCCAGCTCCGCCTCGCCCGCCTCCGCTTCCGCGCCCGCCTCCGCTTCGGCGCCTGCATCCGCTTCCGCGCCTGCATCCGCTTCCGCATCCGCTTCCGCATCCGCTGCCGCATCCGCTGCCGCTGCCGCATCCGCCGCCGCATCCGCTGCCGCATCCGCATCCGCGCCCGGCCGCGCGCCCGGTGCCGCTGCCGCGACCCGGACCCCGATCCCGACCGATGACCAGGCACGCTCTCCGTGGCGCGAGGCCGCAAGACGTCGGGAGAAGAAGCGGGAGAAGGCCGCAGCCCTCTCCCGAGCTGCTCATCTCGCCCGATAGAGCCTCCGATGCGTCATCTGGGCGACCCGCGTCAGCCCGGCGATGATGAAGTCGGCCTTCTGGACGTCGCAGAACTCGAAGGCGCGCGCCATTCGCACCGCGGTGATCGCCTCGGCGCATGAGCCGGCGGCGGTGCCGATCCTCTCCTTCCGGTGTCCCTTCCGGACTCCGTCCGCCTCCGAGTGATTGAGCGCGACCGACTTGGCGGCGCGAAACAGCTCGTCGGCGAGGTTCTTGTCGTGCACCCGGACCTCGACCACCACCGCGTAGAGGTGCGGGAGGAGGTTCATCATGAGGTCGAGTGCGGTGCTTGCGTAGGGGATGGTCATGTCACCCCCTCCCCGGCGCCTCCGTGTGTGATGCAAACCGTAGTTCCGTTTGCATCACGCGCGGAGGTGCCATTGTGGGGGGGTGGCGGGGCCATCCCCGGAGCAAGCACCGCGCGCGACCGAGCGACCTCGGGACCCGTGTGCGATTTCCATCCCGTGCACTCACAGGCGGGCGCGCGCCGCATTCGGGACGCCCGCTCTCTCGGTTCGAGACAACGAAAGGAGCGGGACCCAGAGGGGAAGGCGTTCGGCGCGTCCGTGTCTGTTACCGCTTCCGAGACCCCGCCCGCCTCCGCCTGCGCGCCCGCCTCCGCTCCCGCCTCCGCTCCCGCCTCCGCGACCGCCTCTGCGACCGCGCCCGCCTCCACGCCCGCCTCCACGCCCGCCTCCGTCTCCGCCTCCGCGACCGCGTCCGCCTCGCGAAACGCCAGCCACGGCCTCGTAAGTCCGACGCTCGTTCGGCGTGACAAGCGCCGCGCGAGGATGCGTCCCGCTCCCGACCCAGCTGCCGCTGCCGCTGGGCGGCTCCCGCTCCCGATCCCGATCCCGACCCCGCTCCCGATCCGGCTCCCGATCCCGATCCCGACCCCGATCCCGACCCCGCTCCCGATCCCGATCGCGACCCCGATCCCGACCCCGACCCCGATCCCGCTCCCGATCCCGCTCCCGATCCCGATCCCGATCCCGCTCCCGCTCCCGCTCCCGCTCCCGCTCCCGACCCCGACCCCGACCCCGCTGCCGCTGCGGTTCCCGATCCCGACCCCCGCGGCCGCTGCCGCTCCCGACCCCGCTGCCGCTCCCGCTCCCGACCCCCCGGCCGCTGCCGGCGCCGCTCCCGCTCCCGCAGCTGCCGCAGAGACTCCCCGCCCCAGGCAAGACGACGTCCCCTCTCATGTCACCGAGACATGCCGGCGAACCGACTACGTCGAGACGCCGCGCGGCTTCGACGCATGACGTCCATCCGCACGGCGTGATATCGATCTCGGCATGAGGGGGACCACTCGTGCGCTCTCGGCCGCGGCGTTCGCGCTGGGGGCCTTGGTGATGGGGGGCTGCTCGCACACCTGGTACCAGTTCGAGGTCAGCCAGGTGGAGCGCAGCCACATCGACGCGACGAAGAACGCGCTGGCCGCGACGCAGGCGAACCCGAACGCGCTCGCGCAGGTGGTCGACCTCGAGGGGCGGCGTGGCGCGGAGGCGCTGATCGCCGGGATGAGCGTGCAGTCCAACCAGGGGGACGCGCAGGTCGAGCGGCTCTCGCGGGTGCTCTATCTCGCGATCATGGGCGACGCGGAGGATCCGCTCGCCGCGCTCGACCAGGACATGACGATGGCGGGCGCGCGGGTCGCGCAGCGGATCGCGCAGGGCGGGCTCAATCAGATGGGGCTCGGCGGGCTGGCCGCGATGGTCGGCGTGGTGGGCGACGACGATGGGCAGCGGCTGCGAGAGATGAGCGTGAGCCTGCAGCGAGGTCAGCCGCAGACCTGCGGGCCGTTCGACGTCATCGTGAGCTACGACGCGGGCATCCTCGGCCACATCCACACGTCCATCACCGACAACGACGCGACGTACCAGGCCTGGAAGCAGCGGGTGCAGGCGGTGCACCTGGTCCGCTTCACGTGCGCGACCAACCACATGCTGGTGGTGATGACGCGCAATCGCGGTGAGGCGGGGCTGCGGGTGATCGGCTGGCACTTCGTGACGCAGGCGCAGTGGGAGTCGATGCGGCCCGGTCTCCGGCACGCGTTCGATCTCCCGCAGTGAGCCGCCGGGTCAGGCGCGCCCTCAGCGCGACGCTGCTGCTGTGTCTCTGCGGCTTGACGGAGCGCTTCGACGTGATGGGAGAGCTGGAGCGCGCCGGCGCCGACACCAGCGCCGAGAACGCGCGCGGCGACACCGCGGAGGCCGTGCTGCTCGAAGCGCGGAGCAGCGGCGGCGACGACTGGGACTGAGGTACGCTCCGGGGATGGATGAACGTGAGGACCGCCGCACGCGGCGCGAATGGCTCGCCGGGACGATCGGGATCGCGGGGGCCGCCTGGCTCGCGGCGTGCGACGGCGGCGACGACCCGGACGCAGGGCGCGACGCAGACTCGGGTGTCGAGGGCGACGCCGGAGCCACGCCGGAGGACGCGGGCGTGGCCAGCGACTCGGGCCCGCCCGAGTGCAACACGATCGGGTGGGAGATGGGCAACCGTCACCCGCCTGGCAACCGCCACTCCATCGACGTGCCCATCGCCGACGTGATGGCGGGCGAGGAGCGCACCTACGACATCACCGGAGAGTCGCGGCACCCGCACACCGTGGTCGTGACGCCGGATCACTTCGCGCGCATCGCGGCGGGCGAGCGGGTCGTGATCACGTCCTCCGAGGACATGGGCGTCGATCTCCACGACCACGACGTGACCCTCTTCTGTAGCGCCTGAGGCGCGACGCGAGCGCGCGCGAGCCCGGGGCGTATTTGTCGCGCCGGGTTGACTCTCGTCGGAGCATGGCGAAGATTAGACCACCGGTCGAACCGGTGGTTCGAACCTCGCTCCAGCTCCACGGAGGCGCACTTGGACGCGGTGCTGCACGCGCGCGGCGTGACGAAGATCTACACGATGGGCGAGGTCGAAGTGCCGGCCTTGCGCGGCTGCGACGTGGACCTCTACGAGGGCGAGCTGATGGTGCTGCTCGGCGCCTCCGGCAGCGGCAAGTCCACGCTCCTCAACATCCTGGGCGGCCTCGACGTGCCGACGGAGGGGCGCGTCTTCTATCGCGACTGGGAGCTGACCGACGCCGACGACTCGGAGCTGACCTCGTACCGCCGGCAGCACGTCGGCTTCGTCTTCCAGTTCTACAACCTCATCCCGAGCCTCACGGCGCGCGAGAACGTCGCGCTGGTGACCGAGATCTCCGACCACCCGCTCGCGCCCGAGGACGCGCTGGATCTGGTCGGGCTCGGCCCGCGGCTCGATCACTTCCCGGCGCAGCTCTCGGGCGGCGAGCAGCAGCGCGTCGCCATCGCGCGCGCGGTCGCCAAGCAGCCCGACGTGCTCCTCTGCGACGAGCCGACCGGGGCGCTCGACTTCCGCACGGGCAAGCTCGTGCTGGAGGTGCTCGAGCGCATCAACCGAGAGCTCGGCACGACCACCGCGGTGATCACCCACAACGCGCCGATCGCGAAGCTCGCCGACCGGGTCATCACGCTCGCGGATGGACGCATCGCCACCGTCGATCACAACGAGACGAAGCTCCACCCGAACGAGATCGAGTGGTAGCGCCCGATGCTGTCCGCCCTCGACCGCAAGCTCTTCCGCGACCTCGGCACCCTGCGCGGGCAGGTGCTGACGATCGCGCTCGTGGTCGCGGCGGGGATCGCCACCTACGTCACGCTGAGGGGGACCTACTCGAGCCTCTTCGCGTCGCGCGACGCGTACTACGAGCGGCAGCGAATGGCGGACGTGTTCGCGACCGCCAAGCGCGTGCCGAGGAGCGTGGCGCGCCGGATCGAGCGCCTCGACGGGGTGGCGCGCGTCTACCCGCGCGTCTCGGAGCTCGTCTATCTCCCCTTCCCGGGGGAGCCCGAGCCGTCGAGCGGGCTGGTCGCGAGCATCCCGAGCGACGGAAGCCCGCCTCCGATGAACGGGCTGGAGGTGATGCGCGGGCGCTGGCCCGAGCCCGGGCACGCGGACGAGGTGCTGCTCCTCGACAACTTCGCGACCGCCCGCGAGATCGATCCCGGGGACACGCTCGTGGCCCTGCTCAACGGCTCCCGGCGAGAGCTGCGCGTGGTGGGGACGGCGCTGTCGCCCGAGTACGTGTTCGCGCTCGAGCCGGGCAACGCGATGCCCGAGCCGGACGCGTTCGCCGTCATCTGGATGTTCGAGGACGCGGCAAGCGCGGTCTTCCAGATGGAGGGGGCGTTCGACGATCTCGTGCTCACGCTCCAGCCCGGCGCGAGCGAGGACGCGGTCATCGACGCCGTCGATCGGGTGCTCGAGCCCTACGGCGGCTTCGGCGCCCTGCCGCGCTCGAAACAGCAGTCGAACTATTTCTTGACGCAGGAGCTGCTCCAGCTGGAGTCGATGGCGACCTTCGTCCCCTTCATCTTCCTCGCCGTCGCCGCGTTCCTGCTCAACATCGTGCTCGCGCGCCTGATCCACCTGCAGCGGCCTCAGATCGCGGCGCTCAAGGCGCTGGGCTACCCGGACCTCGCGATCGGCCTCCACTACCTGAAGCTGGTCAGCGTGGTCGTCTTCCTCGGATCGCTCGTCGGGATCCTGCTCGGGTGGTGGCTCGGCTCGAAGTTCACCGAGCTCTACACCGCGTACTTCCGGATGCCGCTCCTCCGCTATCAGCTCGACCCACAGGTGGCGCTGGTGGGGGTGGGGGTCAGCCTCTTCGCCGCGGTCGTCGGCGCCTCGATCGCCGTCCGACAGGTGGTGAGACTCCCGCCGGCCGAGGCGATGCGCCCGCCGCCGCCCGCCCGCTACACCCGCTCGATCTTCGAGCGGCTCGGCGTGATGAGCCTCTTCGGCACCTCGGCGCGCATGGTCTTCCGCGAGATCACGCGCCGGCCGATGCGGACCGCGCTGAGCGCGGTGGGGATCTCCATGGCCCTCGCGATCCTGGTCGCCGGTCGCTCGGGCATGGACGCGTTCGAGCACCTCGTCGCGCTCACGTTCCAGCGCGCGATGACCGAGGATCTGGCGGTGCAGCTCGTCCGACCCATGCCCGAGCGCGTGGTGGGCGAGCTGGGGCATCTCCCGGGGGTGACGCACGCCGAGGGCATGCGCGCGGTGCCCGTCCGCTTCGTGCACGGGGCGGTGCACCGGGACGCGGTGATCTTCGGCCGCCCGGACCGCCTCGAGATGCGCCGGCTGTACGACACCCACGGGGACGAGATCGAGCTGCCTCGCGAGGGGCTGCTCATCGAGAGCACGCTCGCGCGGCTGCTCGGGGTCGGCGTGGGGGACGCGATCGAGGTGCAGGTGCGAGAGGGCGACCGCGGCACCCATCGCGTCCCGATCGCGGGCACCATCGACGAGATGTTCGGTCTGCAGGCCTACATGCACATCGACAGCCTCTCCGCGCTCGTAGGCGAGGAGCGCACCGTCAACACCGTGCTGCTCGACATCGACCCCGCGCGCGAAGATCTCTTGCGGCGCCGGCTGCGCGCGCGGAGCGGCGTACAGAGCCTGTTCTCGCGGACCGGGCTCATCGCCCGCACCCGCGCGCAGACCGGCGAGACCTGGGGCGCCATGACGTTCATCCTGACGCTCTTCGCCGTCGTCATCGCGATCGGCGTCGTCTACAACAACGCGCGCGTGGCGCTCTCGATGCGGAGCCGCGATCTGGCGTCGCTCCGGGTCCTCGGCTTCACGCGGCGCGAGATCAGCGCCGTGCTGCTGGGCGAGCTCGCCGTGCAGGTCTTGCTCGCCATCCCCATCGGGCTCTTGCTCGGCACCTGGATGGCGGAGGGCATGATGGCCATGGCCGACCCCGAGCGATACCGGATGACCGCGATCGTCTCGAGTCAGACCTACGCGTTCGCGACCGCCGTGATCCTCGGCGCGGGTCTGGTCAGCGCGCTGATGGTGCGCCGAAAGCTCGACCACCTCGACCTGATCGGGGTCCTCAAGACCCGGGAGTGACCATGTCGGACAGTGAGACATCGAAGCCGCGATCGAACAAGAGCAAGCGACGTTCGCTGCTCAAGTGGATCAAGCGCTCGCTCTGGATCGCGGCCGCGCTGGGGCTGCTCGCGATGATCGTCGTGGCGTTCCTGCCGAAGCCCGTGCTCGTCGACGTGGTCGAGGTCGAGCGCGGCGCGCTGCGGGTGACGGTCGACGAGGACGGGCGCTCGCGGGTGAGCGATCGCTACGTGCTCAGCGCACCGCTCACCGGGAACCTCGGGCGGATCGAGCTCGACCCGGGCGACGACGTGGGGGAGGGCGAGGTGATCGCGCGGCTCGTCCCGCTGGCCCGCCCGCTCATGGACGCGCAGTCGCGCGCGGAGGCCGAGGCTCGCGTGGCTGCCGCCGCCGCGCAGCTCCGTCAGGCCCGCGCCTCCGTCGAGCGAGGGCGCGCGGCCCTCGCGTTCGCGGACACGCAGGTGGGCCGTCAGCGTCAGCTCATGGCGCGCGGCACGGTCGCGCAGGTGGCGCTCGATCGGGCGGAGCTCGAGCATCGGAGCCGACGCGAGGAGGTCACCAGCGCGGAGTTCGGGGTTCGCGTCGCCGCGCATCAACTCGAGATGGCGCGCGCCGCGCTCGGGCGCTTCGACGACGGAGCCAACGCGGGCGAGCAGATGGAGGTGACCTCGCCCATCGAGGGTCAGGTGCTCCGCCTCCTCCACGAGAGCGCGGGCGTCGTGCAGGCCGGCACGCCGCTGGTGGAGCTGGGCGATCCCTCGCACCTGGAGATCGCGGTCGACGTGCTGACGAGCGACGCGGTGCAGATCACGCCCGGCCAGCGCGTGATCGTCGAGCGCTGGGGGGGCGACTCGCTCGAAGGCCACGTGCGCTTGATCGAGCCGAGCGCGTTCACCCGGACGAGCGCGCTCGGGGTCGAGGAGCAGCGCATCAACGTCGTGATCGATCTCGACAGTCCGCGAGACGAGTGGCGTCGCCTCGGGGACGGCTACCGGGTCGAGACCCAGATCGTGATCTGGGAAGCCGACGACGCGCTGAAGGTGCCGGCCAACGCCGTCTTCCGGCACGACGGTGGCTGGGCCGTGTACGCGATCGTCGACGGCGTGGCGAGGCTCACCTCGGTCGAGACCGGGCGCCGCAACGGGCTCGAGGTGGAGGTCATCGGCGGGCTGGAGGAGGGCGCGCGGCTGGTCGCGCATCCTTCGGATCAGGTCAGCGACGGTGTCCCTGTCGAGGGGCGCTGAATGTCACGCGCGCGTCTCGCCGGACCGGTCGTGGGGGTGTACTCTCGCCCACGGTGGGAGTCGGGGGGGACGAGGCCTCGGCCTCCGCGTTCGCGCGGGTGCCGCAGGACATCTGGCTGGATGCGCACCATCGTCGGTGGATGCGCTGGCTCTCCGTCGGCGTGCCCCCGGTGCTCCTCCTGCAAGCCGCGTCGCAGCACTTCGTCTACGAGCTGCCCGGCGCCGCGCTCGCGCTCGGGCTCGCCGCCGCGCCGATCGCGTTCACGCACGCGGTCACGCGGCGCTTCTCGGTCGAGGTCGGCTTCCAGTTCTTCGCCTCGCTCCTCATCGGCGCCATCGCGCTGACCAGCTTCTTCCGGGGCGGGTTCTTCCTGCTCATCGGGCTCTGGATGCTGCTGCCCCCCTTCGGGGCGTTGCTCCTCGGCCTGCGCAAAGCGGGGATCTTCTGGGGCGCGGCCGTCGTCGCCATCGAGATCTCGCTCTTCCTGCTGGAGCGCGCGGGGCTGACCCCCCCTCGCGTCGAGACGCCCCAGCTGCTGGCCCTCGTCAACCTCTCCACCATGGCCGCGATCCTGATCGGCCCGGCGGCGTACGGGATCCGAAACCTGGAGATCCGCCAGCGCGTGCTCGCCGAGACGGAGCGAGAGCTGGCGCGGGAGCGGCGCCTCGAGTCGCTCGGGCGGTTCGCGGGCGGGGTGGCCCACGACCTCAACAACCTGCTCGCCGTCATCCGCGCGAGCGCCGAGTACCTGCGCCCGGAGCAAGAGAGTCAGCTCGAGGCCAGAGAGGACATCCTCGAGGCGGTCACCCGCGGCGCCGAGCTGACGGGAGGCCTGCTGGCGCTCGCCCGCGAGGAGGACCGGACGGGGGAGCCCACGGACCTCGGTCGGGCGCTGCCGCGGGTGGCCGCGCTCGCGAGGCGTCTCCTCCCGCGCAGCGTGAAGCTCGAGGTCGGCGATGTCGCCGGGGGCTGGATCGACGTCGGGTCCGGCGCTCTCGATAGGGCCATCCTCAACCTCTGCTCGAACGCGCGCGACGCGATGCCCGACGGCGGCACGATCCGACTCGAGAGCGACATCGTGTTCCTGGACGGCTCGGGCTCTCCACCGGCGCTGCGTGAGCGACCTGGCCGATACGCGCGGATCCGCGTGGTGGACGATGGACACGGCATGGACACCGAGACGCGCGGGAAGATCTTCGAGCCGTTCTTCTCCACCAAGGCGGCGAGTCGGACGGGCACGGGGCTCGGCCTCGCGAGCGTCGCTGCGCTCGTGGCCGAGGTCCGGGGCGCGGTCGAGGTCGACTCCGAGCCCGGCCGGGGGACGCGGCTGAGTCTCTTCCTCCCGCTCATGGCCCGCGCGCCTCGCACCAACAAGTCCACGCACGAGCGGCACGACCTCGCGGCCCGCGTCACGGGGCTGTCGATCTGGGTGGCGGAGGACGACGCGGCGCTGCGGCGCGGGCTCGCGCGACTCCTCGGGGCCGTCGGCGCGCGCGTCCGGCAGGTCGACCGCAGCGCGGACCTGGATCCGTCGGGCGTGGACGTCTTGCTCTGCGCGCTCGACCTCGCGGGCGGCGGCGGCGTGGCGTTCGCGCAGCAGTTGCTGTCGCGGAAGCCGACGCTGCGCGTGGTCTTCCTGTCCGGCCAGGCGGTCGAGCGCGCCATCGCCGGCGTCCGCGTGCTCCCGAAGCCCTGCTCGCGCGAGAGCTTGCTCGAGGCGGTGGTGGGCGAGGCCGTCCGCTCGACGGCGCGTACCGGCTGAGGGGTCAGCGCGGCGCGCTCAGGCGCGCGCGGAGGGCGGGCTCGATCGCGAGCGGGAGCGCAGCCGCGGCGACCTCGCGCGCCGCTCCGTCTTCTCCCTCCGCGCGCAGCATCGAGGCGAGCCGCGCACGCGACCACAGATCCTCCGGCGCGTGATCGGCCTGCGCGCGCAGGGTCGCGATGGCGGCGTCGCGCTGGCCGTCCGCCCACTGTCGCTCCGCGCGCACGCGCCCCCGCGTGGCGGCGTCGAGCCCCGGGGCGTCCACCGCCAGGGCCGCGTAGGCCGAGGCCGCGTCGTCCACCCGGCCCGCGCGATCGAGCAAGCGCGCGCGCGCCGCGACCATCCGCGGCGCCTCCCCGTCGAGGAGGCCGAGCGCGGCGTCCAGGGCGCCCAGCTCCGCGACGGCGTCGGCGTGGGCCAGCCTCAGCGCGGGCGCGTCGCGCGTGCGGCGCGCGCGGGCCAGGGTCTCGGCCGCGAGGCCGGGGCGACCGGCGACGCGGAGCGCCTCGGCGAGCGCGAGGGGGCCGCTCGGCCAGGCCTGGCTCCCCGGCGCGATGGGCGCGGCGGTCAGGCTCGCTTCCCCCGTGCGCCCCGACTCGCGCAGCGCCGCCGACAGCGTTCGCCGGGCGGGCGCGCCTCCGTCGGCCGCCATCGCGACCCGGGCCAGCTCCACCGCGCGCTCGGGCATGCCGACCGCCAGGTAGCCTTCGGCCACGCGGAGCAGCTCGGTCGGTCCCTCCGGCATCCAGCGGGCGAGGATGCCCTCGGCCCGATCCCGGTCCCCCGCGAGGAGCGCGGCGCGCAGCCGGCTCTCGCGGTCTTCTTCGCCGGGGAGCGCCTGGAGCAGCCGCAGGGCGAGCTCGGGGTGATCGGTGTCGAGGGCGACCCGGACCGCGTCCCGCACCTCGCTCGCGCGCGCGGGCGCCGCCTCGAGCAGCGCTCGCACCGCCTGCGCCGCCGCCAGCGCGTCCCGCCGCTCCACCGCCAGGGCGAGCCGCGCGCGCGCGGCGCCGGCCCCCTCTCCGCGGTCGAGGAAGCGCTCGAGCGTCGCGTCCGCCTCCTCGTCTCGATCCTGCGCGCGCAGCACGCGGGAGAGCGCGAGGGGGCCCGCCTCGGATCGCGGCGCGGCCGCGGCGGCGCGGGCGAACGCCTCCGCCGCCTCGTCGAGTCGGCCGTGCCGCTCGTGCAGGTTCCCGCGCGCCATCGCGATCAGCTCGGAGTCGCCGTCGAGCGCGTCGCCCTGATCGAGGAGCTGCATCGCCTCGTCCTCGCGGCCGAGCCGGTCGAGCACGTCCACGAGCCGCGCGATGAGGAGCGGGTCGTCCTCGGGGCCCGCGCGGGCGAGCCGGAATTCCTCCGCCGCCTCGCGGAGCGCGCCGCGCTGATAGGCGAGCTCTCCCCGCACGAAGTGCTCGTACGAGTACGGCGAGACGAAGATGCCCGGCCGCTCGCGGCCCCCGACGGTGCGCGTGATGATCGGCGAGCGCCCCCCGCCGATGCAGCCCCCGAGGACCACCGCGGCGGTGAGGAGCCCGGCGAGCCGCGACCGGCGGCTCAAGGCGTGCAGCGGTCGGCGGCGCGGCACGGGACTTCGATCTCGACCTGTCCGCCCAGGGGGAGCGGCCAGTTCGCGAGGAACGAGTCGCCCATCGCGATCACCTCGCCCGCGCGCTCCACGTTGACCGTGACGAACGGCGGAGGCCGGCGCTCCATCTGGTCCTCGGGGGTCCAGACCTCGAGGTCGAAGATGAAGTTGAGCCCGCCCTCGTTCTCGGCGAGCGACGCGACGTAGGGGCCGTCGAGCTCGAGGATGGCGGCGCCCTCGCCGTCGATCTCCAGCCGGATGTTGCCGTCGGCGTAGGTCATCGGCTCGATGAACATGAAGCGCTCGTCGGCGCCGTTCGGATCGATCCGGACCGTCACCGTCTCGAAGACGGCGGGGTCGGCCGACATGAAGCGCAGCCGCATGTGGAAGCCCTCGGGGGGCGGGGCCTCGCCGCCGCAGCTGACGAGCAGCGAGGCGGCGGCGGTCGCGATGGCGATCAGCGTGCGGCGCATCAGAACCCTCCCATGATCGGCGGAAGCATGATGCCGGTCGGGTCCGGCGGCTCGGGCGGCGGCCCCTGGTCGGAGGCGGCGACGCCGATGATGATCGCGACGCCGAGGAGGAGCGCGGCGCCGCCTCCGATGGCGGTCCAGAACCACCACTGCTCGGTCAGCTCGCCTTCGCCTTCGCTCGGCTGCGCCCACGGGTTGTCCGGGTCGGGCGCCTCGCCGGTGAGCTGCGAGACCGCGCCGACCTCCGTCAGCGTCACGTCGACGCGCGCGCGCGCGCCGGGGGCGACCCGCGTGGAGCGCCGCTCGATGTTGTACCCGTCGGCGCGCACCACGATCGTGTGGTCACCGTCCGCCACCTCCACCGCCGCGACCGGGCTCTCGCCGATCTCGGTCCCGTCGAGCTCGACCGCCGCGCCGTCGACGTTGACCGTCACGAGCAGGGTGGCCGGCGGGGGCGGCGGGCTGGGCATCGAGCCCTCGAGCTCTGCGCTGAGCGACGCGAGCGCCTCGGCCACGCCGTCTTCGGTGCGGGGGAGCTCGCCCTCGATCGGCTCGTGCCGCAGCGTGCCGCTGACCGGGTCTCGGAGCTCGAGGCTGGCGCTGACCCCGCGGCGGCTGCGCGAGAGGCGGAGCACCGCGCCGGCTTGCGCGCCCGCCTCGGCGAGCAGCGCGCCGACGCACGCGTCGTCCTCGCAGGCGGCGATCGCGTCGATCATCGCCTGGGCCTGGGCGCCGACCGCGAGCACGGGGCGGCCGCCGCTCATGGCCTCGAGCTGGGTGACCAGCGCGGCCGAGGCGGAGGCGCTGACCGCGTCGGGCACCCGGCGGGCCGGGACGACGAGGACCATGATGGGCGGCGGGGGCCGGCGCTGGGCGCGTCCGGGGGGAGGGGCAGCTCCCTGCGCCGACGTCGTCTCCGCGCTCGTCTCCGCGCTGGCCTCGACCGCGGCGTCGGCGCCGACCTCGGCGCTCGCCTCGACGCCGCCCTGCGCTTCGACCTCGGCGCTCGCCTCGACGCCGACCTGCGCCGCGGCGGGCGCGGCGAGCAGGAGCAGGCCCGGGATGAGGAACCATCTGGCTGACATGCGGCCGACGATAGCCCGCCGCGCCCGGCTTTTCATCCACCCGTTGAACCACGCCGCAGGGTTCGGATAGGATGCCGCGACTTCGCCCCGGAGCGCCGTTTGCGCCCAGGGAGGCGGGGTCCCGGAGACGACGATGAGCGACAACCAAGCGAAGTACCTCGACACCTTCCCTGGCTGGCTCCGCAGCCTCGGCGACGACGCGGAGAAGCTCTCCGAGCTGCTCACCGAGGACGGTTTCGGACAGGACGCCAAGGAGGCGGTGGCGGGCGGGCTGAACTACCTGTTCAAGTCCCTCGACCTCATCCCCGACGGCATCGATGACATCGGCTACCTCGACGACGCCTTCGTGCTCCGCGTGGCGGCCGATCTCGCGGCCCGCGGCGACGCGGAGGAGGTCGACGGCGAGAAGCTGCGCGTCCTCGGCGACCTCGCCAACGACTGCGACACCATCAAGGACTTCCTCGAGAACGACTACGAGCGGCTCGAGAGCTACGTCAAGGGGCTCCGCCGCGGAGCGGCGCGCGGCCGCTCGGTCAGCGACATCCTCGACGACGGTGAGGTCCGAGACGCGCTCCTGAGCGACGTCCGCGGCTTCGCCAACGGCTACGAGGCGCCCGCGTTCGCGCGCGAAGAGAAGAACCTGATCAAGCTCCGCGCCTTCTTCGACGCGAAGCTCCCCAAGTGACCCGGTGACCGTAACGCGCTAGACCCTGAAAACGTGGGGTCTACAGGTCCACCCGTCGGTGGACAGGGCCCGCCTCGCACGCTAATCGTGGCGGGTCGTTCGTATTGACGCGGTGCGGCATCGACCGAACCGTGAGATGAACCCATGTCCCGAATCTCGGGGTGGGTTCTCGAGGAGCAGAGGTCCATGAGCCCGATCGCGATGACCCTCGTCTTCGTCGTCTTCCTCGGCGCGTTCGCCTGGTCGGCGGTGCGTCGCTGGCGCCTGATGCGCGTCGGCCAGGAAGAGCCGAGGTTCTCCCTGAAGACGCTGCGTGAGCTGAACGAGCGGATCCGGCTGGTGCTGGTCTACGCGCTCGGCCAGAAGAAGATGCCCAACAACGAGCGCTACCGCCTGGCGGGCATCGCGCACATCGGCATCTTCGTCGCGTTCCAGGTCTTGCTGCTCAACAGCGTGATCCTGTGGATCCGCGGCTACGACGCGGACTTCGATCTCTTCGCGTGGGGCGCCGGCCTCACGGGTGGTCGCCCGGTCTGGGACGGGCTCGCCGTCCTCTACTCGTTCGTCAAGGAGATGTCGGCGTTCGCGGCGATCCTCGGCGCGGCCTACTTCGTCTACCTGCGCGTCGGTCCCAAGCCGCGCCGGATGAGCTTCGGCGCAGAGGGCCTGGTCATCCTCGGCATCATCATCACGATGATGATCGCCGACTACATCTACGTCGGCGGCGACCTCGCCCGCGCGGCGCGCGCCCAGGGCGTGGCGCCTGGTTGGACCTGGTACGAGCCCTTCGGCTCCGCCTTCGCGATGGCGTTCTACGGCCTCGGGCTCGACGCGATCGTCTTCTTCGAGCACCTCGGCTTCTGGTACCACGCCACCTGGGTCCTCGCGTTCCTGAACCTGCTCCCGTACTCGAAGCACTTCCACATCATCACGGTGCTCCCCAACATCTTCGCGGGGAACACCGAGCCCAAGGGCAAGCTCCCGGACATCGCCGACCTCGAGGGCAAGATCGAGAACGACGAGCCCATCGGCGTCACCCGGCCCGAGCACCTGACCTGGAAGCACGTGCTCGACCTGTACACGTGCACGGAGTGTGGTCGCTGCAGCGACAACTGCCCCGCTTACACGACGGGCAAGAAGCTCAGCCCCAAGCACTACACGCTCGCCATCCGCGACCACATGTACGACCTCGAGCCGTACTACCTCGGCACGGGCGGCATCGAGCGCCCGGACGTGATCCCGGACAGCCAGAACCTCTTCGTGCACGGGGATCCGCCCGAGGGCTACAACCGCGTGCTCTCGCCGGTCGATCTCATCGGCGACGTGATCCACCCCGAGGTGATCTGGGCCTGCACCACGTGCCGCGCCTGCGAGGAGATGTGCCCGGTCAACATCTCCTACGTCGACAAGATCGTCGAGATGCGCCGCGCCGAGATGATGATCAAGAACGAGTTCCCGCACGATCTGACGAAGATGTTCCAGGGCATCGAGGTCAACGGGAACCCGTGGAACCTGCCCGCGATGGACCGCGGCAACTGGACGTCGGGGCTCGAGGCGGGCGGCCGTCCGCTCGAGGTGCCGCTCGTGGCCGACAAGCCCGACGCGGAGGTCCTCTACTGGGTCGGCTGCGCGGCCAACTACGACGACTCGGCCAAGAAGACGGCGCGCGCGGTGGCGAAGCTGCTGCATCACGCGGGCGTCGACTTCGCCATCATGGGCTCCGAGGCGACGTGCACGGGTGACCCGGCGCGGCGGGCCGGCAACGAGTACCTCTTCCAGATGCTCGCCGAGCAGAACGTCGAGACCCTCAACGGCTACGGCGCGGCGGGCAAGACGGTCATCACCGCCTGCCCCCACTGCTTCAACACGCTCTCCAACGAGTACCCGAGCTTCGGTGGGCAGTACGACGTCGTGCACCACACCGACTTCCTCAACGGCCTCATCGTGGCGGGCAAGCTCAACCCCACCAAGCGCGTCGACGCGACCGTCGCCTATCACGACAGCTGCTACCTCGGCCGCTACAACTCCATCTACGAGAGCCCCCGCGAGGTGCTCCAGTCCATCCCGGGCGTGAAGCTCGTCGAGCCCGAGTACTGGAACAAGTCCAAGGGCCTCTGCTGCGGCGCGGGCGGCGCGCAGATGTGGAAGGAGGAGGAGCCGGGCGAGCAGCGCGTCAACACCAAGCGCACGCTCCAGCTCCTCGACACCGGCGCCGACACCATCGCCAGCGCCTGCCCCTTCTGCATGACCATGCTCACCGACGGCATCGCCGGCGAGGAGCGCAGCGAGGACGTCGCGCAGCTCGACATCGCCCAGCTCCTCGAGCGCGCCATCGACTTCGAAGAAGCCCCCGCGATCGTCGACGCCGCGGAGTAGAGCGCAGCTCGGAGCCTCGGGCCGGGCATGGCCGAGCCGACGAGCTCTACTCGGCGGGCGTCGCGCCCAGCAGGAAGGGGACGGCCACCTCGGCGCAGCCGTCTCCCTCCGGGGCGGGGAAGCGCCAGCGCCGCGCGGCCTCCTGCGCGCACTGCGCGAGCGCGGCCTGCGTCGCGAGGGTGCCGGCCGCCATGACTCGCTGCACCACCCCCTCGCGGTCGACGCGCAGCGTGAGGTCGAGTGTGCCTCGCCCCTCCCCATGGGACTCGTAGCAGCCGAAGACGTCGCGCCCGTTTCGACCGACCACGCCGCGGACGGCAGCCTGCGGTAGCGTGCCGGTCATGGGGCACTCCTCCTGCGACGGCTGAGGCTCGGGGGCCGGAGCGGGCGTGACCTCAGCCTCTTCGAGCGCGACGACGCGCGCCCGTAGGTCGGCCCAGCCGAGCAACGCCAGCACCGCGACCACCAGGACCGGCCATTGTTGGCGAAAGCTCGGCGCCATCCCGCGTCAGTACAGGATCACGGCCGGGTTGGCCCAGAAGAGCGTGCCGCTCGTCGCACGCACCTGGAGATCCAGGTTCCCGCTCGAGCTGACCGTGAACTCGGTGCTGCTCGCCGTCCAGGGCCGGAATCCGTCCGAGCAGGTCACGCTGCCGAGCACGGTGGCGCCGTTGGTGACCTCGAGGACCCCGGCTCCGTCGCAGACGACCTGCAGCCGAGCCCGAGTGAAAGAGCTCCGGAGGCCGGTGTCGCTCATGCCCTGGCTGAGGAACATCGTGCCGACGAACACGTTGGTGGTCGACGTCGTGCTGCCCGAAGGCGGCGCGGTCGGGTTGGGGGTGCCGGGCGCGGTCGCGGGCATGAACGGAATGCGCAGCGGCGGAGCCCATCCCCCGGCGCCGCCTGCGCTCTCACAGGTGACGGTGCCGTCCGGAGCGACGGCGCGGATGGCCTGGCCCACGGGGCAGCTTCCCGTCACGCGTGACTGAATCGTGGTGGTGTCGACGTCGAGCGTGACGGTGCCGGAGGCGCCGCCTCCCGTCAGGCCGGTGCCGGCGGTGACGCCGAGGATGTCGCCCACGCTCGCGCAGGTGACGGTGCCGTTGACGTTGACGCCGACGATGGCCTCGCCCGCGCCGCAGGTGCCGGTGACGCGGGTCTGGACGGCGGCGGGGTTCACGTTGAGCGTGACGTCGCCCATCGCGCCGCCGCCCATCAGGCCGACGCCGGCCGCGACGCCGGTGATGTCGCCGGTGGGCGAGCAGGTGACGGTGCCGTCGCCCGCGATGGCGGTGATGGCCTGGCCGGGCGCGCAGGTGCCGGTGACGCGCGCCTGGAAGTCGGTGGCCGGCATGCCGGCGAGGTTCTGCGCGTTGGTCGAGTACTGCGCGAAGCCCGCGTAGGGGACGCTGCCGAGCTGGAAGCGGGGCAGCTCCGTCCCGCCCTCGATCGCGATGCCGACCCAGACGTCGGCGTTGTCGCGGAAGAGCGCGAGGTCGAGCGCGCCGCCGCCGTCGCCGACGTAGGCGGTGAAGTGGCCCTGGTCGACCATGACCGTCTGCGTCTCGGTGAAGAGCACGGTCGGGCTCACGTCACCGTCGTAGAGGTTGACCTCGATGGAGGTGTCGCCGTCGATGGGCGCGCCGTCGCCGTCCGTCAAGAACCCCTGCATGGGCAAGACGGCGGGCGCGACGCCCTGCGCCATGGCCTGGTGGCTGAACAGCGCGCCGAACGAGGCCGCCGCTGCGATGATGAGAAGCTTCCGCTGCATCTCTCGTCCCCTCCTACCCGAGCCCGCTACCGAGCCTGCGGCCCCACCCGGAGCCGATGCGTCCCGTTCGACGCCGAGCCCATGGGCTGCGGCGCGCCGATCGTGACGCGAAGTCCATATTCGGGCGTGCGGATGACCGCTCCCCCGCCCGTCTGCACGACCGCGCTCGGGCCGCGCGGCGTTACGCCGCCGTCCTCGACGCCCGCGTCGTCGTCTACGCCTCCGTCCACGCCGGAGTCCTCGTCCATGCCCGCGTCGCCGACGCCTCCGTCGGGCACGCCCGAGTCGGCGTCGTCGCCGAACATGAAGCGGCCGAAGTCGTTGACCGCCGAGCAGCCGCTCAACAGCAGCACGGACAGCAGCGCGATGAGGCGCAGACGCATCAGAAGCTCCCTCGCACGCTGCCGAAGCAGCCCTCCGGCGTGCAGGCCATGCCCGCGGTCGCCGAAACCGAGTCGTCCTGGAGGACGAAGATCAAGGTCACGCCCGCGGCCATCGCGACCACGCCGCTGACCCAGAGCACGTCGGTGACGGTGGCCAGCGTGGCGCCGCGGCTCTGGGCGTCCCGCAGCTCCGGGTCGTCGGGGCAGCGATCCATCGGGCAGCGGTCCTCCAGGGTGGAGAGGTCGCCGCTCGACATGACGCCCGTGATGATGGCCCCGACCAGCAGCGCGGCGCCGCCGCCCGCGACGATGAACCCGACGGGGGAGGGCGAGAAGCCGCCGCCCGTCGCGCTCGCCGGAGCCGGCTGTGTCTCGGTGTCCGCGGTCACGGTCTCCGGCGGCGCAGGCTCGGCGGGCGCCTCGCGCTGGGGAGGCGGCGTCGCCTCGGGCGCGACCGCGGTCTGGTCGGCCATCGCCCGCTCGATCGCGGCCAGCCGCGCCTGGAGCTGGTCGCGCTCGGCCGCGGTCAGGTCGTCGCCCTCGGCCAGGAACTGCCGCAGGGTGCGGGCCGAGTTGGGCAGGTCCTGCATGTCGCGGTAGGCGAGGTAGGCGTTGTAGAGGAGCCGGGCCCGCCCCGAGAGCCGGTAGGCCTCCTCGAACTGGACGGCGGCCTCCGCGAACTCGCCGTTCTCGTAGTGCGCCTGGCCGAGCCGGAACGCGCGCCGGCCGGCGGACTCGTCGTCCTGCGCCGCGGCGGTCGAAGACGCCGCGAGGATGCAGATCGCGAACGCGAGTTGCCGCATCAGACTCCCCCCCGAGGCTCCCCCGCCTCGAGGATCCATCTATCACAGGCGCCGCGCGTCCAGCAATGGTGTGAGGGGATCACCCGTGATGTATTGCCACCGGGATCGGCCCGTGGTTTCTTGTCCGCATGAGCGTCGAGGAGCGAATTCAGCGGTTGGTCGAAGAACACGACGTCGTGCTGTTCATGAAGGGCACGCGGCGCGCGCCGCAGTGCGGCTTCTCGGCCCGCGTGTGCGACATCCTGGACGAGTTCCTCGATGACTACGCGACCATCGACGTGCTCGCGGACCCGACCATGCGGGAGGGCGTGAAGTCCTTCAGCAACTGGCCGACCATCCCGCAGCTCTACGTGCACAGCAAGTTCATCGGCGGCTCCGACATCGTGCACGAGATGACCAAGAGCGGCGAGCTCGCGGAGGTGCTCGGCACCAAGCGCATCGAGCTGTCGACGCCGGAGATCTCGATGTCGAAGTCCGCGGAGAACGCGTTCCTGCGCTTCTGGGACGCCGAGGGCGACACCGAGGAGCCGGTCGTCCGGCTCACCATCGGCTCGAACTGGGAGCCGCTGCTCGACCTCGACCAGCAGCGCGAGGGCGACGTCGTGCTCGACATGGGCGAGCTGGATCTCGTCATGACCCGCAGCACGGCCAAGCGCGCCAACGGCGTGTCGATCGACTTCGTCGAGAAGGGCGGCTCGGCCGGCTTCAAGGTCGACAACCCCAACGTGCCCCCGATGGTCAACCAGCTCACGGTGGGTGAGCTCGAGACGTGGATCGAGAGCGGCAAGCCGCACCTGCTGCTCGACTGCCGGACGGTCGAGGAGCGCGCCACGGCGAAGATCGAGCCGTCGGTGATGCTCGACGAAGACATGCGCGGCAAGATCGCCGACCTCGACAAGAAGCAGACCATCGTCACCTACTGCCACCACGGCATGCGCAGCCAGCAGGCGGCGTCGCATCTGCTGTCGATGGGCTTCGAGGACGTGCACAACCTCCAGGGCGGCATCGACGCCTGGTCGCTCCACGTGGATCCCGAGGTCCCGCGCTACTAGCGGGCCGCTCGAGATGAGCGTGTTCCTCCAGTCGGGGGTGCCCGGCGGCTACGGCGTCGCGCTCCTGCAGACGCTCCTCGCGCTCGCCGCGGTGTGCATCCTCGCCTGGGTGGTCTTGAAGTGGAGCAGCCGGCGCGGGCTCGGTCTGTCCGGGCGGCGCGTGAAGGTCATCGAGCGCGTGCCGCTCGACGGGCGCCGCTCGCTCTATCTCATCGAGGTCGCGGGCCGCGTGCTCCTCGTGGGGGCGGGGGACCAGGGCGCGCCGAGCGTGCTCGCGGAGATCGACCCGGAGGAGCTGCCGGAGCTGCCCGAGCCCCAGCCGCTGTCGGACCTGGTCGCGAAGCTCAAGCGGAAGTGAGCGCGGGCTCGGCGCGCGGCGCCGCGGCGACGGCGGGCTGAGCCAGCGCGCTCGCCCCGAGCAGCACCACGGCCAGCCAGAGCAGGTCCGCCATCAGCAGGTGCACCAGCTGCATCCACACCGGCGCGAGGAGCGCGAGGTTGAGGAACCCGCCCGCGATCTGCGCCAGGAACAGGCCCACCACGAAGAGCGCGAGCCGCCTGGTCTCGGGGCTCGGGCGCCGGAGCGCCACGACGACCGCGGTCGTCACGATGAAGAGCCCGCTGAGCGCGGCCGCGATGGGGTGCCAGATCCGGAGCCGCACCAGGAAGTGCGCGGTGGCCGAGAAGTCCTCCGCGATGCCCTCCGTGAGGCTGCCCGCCGGGAAGAGCGTGTCGCCGAGCGCGGTCACGGCCCCCGTGACGCCCACCAGCAAGATGGCGACGAGCGCGGCGCCGATCGCGAGCGGGACCGCGCCCTGCCCGGCGAGCCGCGGCCGCTTCGCGTCCTCGGGGCTGAGCCAGGCGGTGAGCCCGAGCGCGCCGACGAGCAGGAAGGTGTTCACGAGGTGCGCGCCCATCCAGTAGACGCGAGCCACCGAGGCGTCGTCCGCCACGTGCTCGAGCAGCACGATGCCGGCCCCGATGGCCGCCTCGAGCAGGATGAACACGAGCGACGCCACCGCGGCCGGGCGCATGGGGTGGCCCTTCGGTCGCCGCCGGAAGGCGAGCACCGTCATGACGAGCACCGCGATGAGCGCGAGGCCACTGGTGAGGCGGTGCGTCAGCTCGATCATCGTCTCGACGCTCGCGGCGCGCGGCACGACCTCGCCGTTGCAGGTCGGCCAGTGCGAGCCGCACCCCGCGCCCGAGCCCGTCGCGCGCACGAAGGCGCCCCAGAGGATCACCCCCAGGTTCAGGACCAGCGTTCCCCACGCGAAGCGGCGCAGCATCGTAGCCGGGGGGTAGTGTCCCCGAGGCCGGGATTCAAGGCGCGCCATCCCGTGCTACTAACCGTCGATGCCGGCACGCGCGCTGCTGTTCTCGGCGCCGGTCGCGGCGGTGGCGCTCGCGCTGCTCGAGCTGACGCGCCTGCCCGCGGAGGCGGCGCCGCCCGCGCGGCTGCTCGCGTCGCTCGGCTACCTGGTGCGGAGCGCCGCCTCGAGCTTCCTCGTGCCCGCGCTGGTGCTCGGGCTGACCGCGCTCGCGCTCGTCTCCCTGAAGGATCGGGCGAGGCTTGCCGCCCTCATCGGCCTCGGCGTGGCCCAGAGCGCGCTCGCCCGGGAGGTGCTCATCGAGTACCCGCCCTTCGCGCACAGCCTCCTCGCGACCGCGGGCTTCGTGCTCGCCGCGCTCGCGCTCGCCGGCCTGCACGCGTGGCTGGGCACCCCTCGGCTCGCGCGGCACCGACGCGCGGCGCTCGGCGTGGGGCTCGCGCTCGCCGTGGCCTGTCTGGCCGTCGCGCGCGCCCACTACGTCGTCTACGTCGGGCAGTACCCGACCCTCCACCTCTGCGTCCTTCAGCTCTGCTTCGTCGGGCTGACGCTCGGGCTCGCGCTCGCCATCTCTGCCCGCGAGGCGCGGGTGGGCCGCCGTGGTCGGGCGGCGCTGGTCGCGGCCGCGGCGTGCCTCGCGGTGCTGGCCGTGCTCGAGCTCCCCTCGAGCGCGTGGGCCCGGCCGGTCGCCATCGCCTACACGGAGCTCGGGCGCGCGCACGGGGTGGCGCAGGCCCTCGACCGTGACCGCGACCACCTGCTCCCGTCCGCGCTGCCCTCCCACGAGCGCGCGCTGGCCCCGGACGACGACGGCCGCGCCCGCTTCGAGCGGCACAGCGGGCTGCCCGAGGCGACGTTCGCGCTCTCCGACTTCGATGTGCTCCTCGTGCTCGTCGACGCGACCCGGTTCGACCGGACCTCTCTCGCGCGGCCGGACGGCCCGACCCCCGCGCTCGCGCGGCTCGCCCAGGGCGCGCAGACCTTCACGCGCGCCTACGCCCCGTCGAACGGCACCTTCCCGTCGGTCGCGGCCATGCTCGCGATGGCGCCCGTGTCGTTCGCGGAGCTCGACGTCGAGCCGCGCTTCTGGCGAGGGCGGCTGCGCGAGGGGCGC
This sequence comes from Sandaracinaceae bacterium, assembly GCA_040218145.1. Taxonomy (GTDB): domain Bacteria; phylum Myxococcota_A; class Polyangia; order Polyangiales; family Sandaracinaceae; genus JAVJQK01. The sequence continues at coordinate 130,332 of JAVJQK010000108.1, forward strand.
GAGACCGCGGCGGAGGCGATGCGCGCGGCGGGCCGCCGCACCTTCTGGGTGGGGCATGACCACGAGGGCTGCTTCTCGCGGAACATCGCGGGGCTGGACCAGGGCTTCGAGACGGTGCAGCTCGTGCCGGAGGAGCGCGGGGAGCCGGCGCACGCGGACGTGGACGCGCGCATCGCCGACCTCGCGATCGCGGCCCTCCCGGACGCGCGCCACTTCGGGCTCGTGTTCTTCGTCAGCCCCCACGACGACTACCGCGCCCGCGACGCCGGCCTCGAGGCGGCGGACGACGAGGCCCGGTACGACGCGGAGCTGGCCTACTTCGACGCCCAGCTCGCGCGCCTGCTGGCCGCGGTGGATCTGGACGAGACCGTCGTCATCGTGGCCGGCGATCACGGCGAGGCCTTCGGCGAGCGCGGCCACCGCCACCACCTCTCCTCGGTGCACGCCGAGCAGGTTCACGTGCCGCTGGTGGTCCACGTCCCGGGCATGCGGCCTGCGGTGCACGAGGCGCCCACGTCGACGGCCTACGTGCTGCCGTGGCTCTTGCTCCGAGGGGAGCCAGAGGAGCGCGCCGCGGCCGAGCGCGTGCTTCGCGAGGACATCGGCCCCATGCTCCGCGCGACCGACGGCGCGGTGGTCAGCGAGATGATCGGGCAGCGCCGACAAGAGGCGGCCCTCGCCTGGCCGGACCGCACGGTCATCTACGACGTTTTCGCCGACCTGGTCCGGGTCTACGACCCTCTTCAGGACCCCATGCAGCGCCATGATCTTCGCGAGGCGAGGCCCGCGCTCTACGACGCGGCGGTCCCGCTCGCGCGCGCCTATCGCCGCGTTCGCTTCGACGGCCGCCGTTTCCGCTTCATCGAGGCCACGCCATGAAGACCATCATCCGCTACTTCTTCCAGGGTCTGCTCGTCTGTGTCCCGCTCGGCGGCACCATCGCGCTGGTCGTCTGGATCCTCTCCGGCATCGACCGGCTCTATCCGCTGCCGATCCCCGGGCTCGGCCTCGCGATCACCCTGGTGGCGATCACGCTCGTCGGCGCCCTGACGCACAACGTCATGGGGCGACGCGTGATCAAGATGGTCGAGGCGGGCATGCGCGGGCTGCCGGTCGTCAACATCATCTACACGTCGATCAAGGACCTGCTCGGCGCGTTCGTGGGCGACAAGCGATCGTTCGACAAGCCGGTGATGGTTCGCGTGCAGCCCGACCTCAGGGTCTTCGGCTTCGTCACCTGCGACCGCTTCGACGACATCCGCCTCGCGGGTCACGTCGCGGTGTACCTGCCTCAGTCGTACAACTTCGCCGGCAACCTGATCATCGTGAAGAAGGAGATGGTCGAGCCGGTCGACGCCGACAGCGCGCAGTTCATGGCCTTCATCGTCTCGGGCGGCGTCGCCCAGATGAACGCGGCGCGCACGCAGGTGGACAGCCAGGCCGGCCTCCCGCTCCTGAAGCGCAAGTCCAAGCGGACGAAATAGCCGGGGCGCATCCCCCGTAGGGACGGTTCGAGGCGGCGGGGTGCTGCCTCCGGCGAGCCACGAGGCTCGCCGTTCCACCCGATGAGAGCCGCCCCCGCGATGGGCGGCGGGGGAGTGCTGCGTGAAGAAGCTCTGGTCTCTGGTCTGTGTCTCCGTCTGTCTCCTCCTGCCGGCCGTCGCGCTCGCCGATGGCCCCCGCGACCGCGTGGTCTTCGGGCAGGACGTGCACGTCGCGGCCGGTGAGGTGGTGAACGACGCGGTCGCCTTCGGGGGCGACGTGGTCGTCGAGGGCGAGGTGCGCGGCGACGCGGTCTCGTTCGGGGGCGGCGTGGAGCTGCGCGAGGGCGCCACCGTGCGCGGCGACACCGTCGTCTTCGGCGGCGACGTGCGCGGCTCGGAGCGCGCGTCCGGCGAGCAGGTGGTCTTCGGCGGCGACGCGTCGGCGAGCGCGGAGTCGGGGTTCTGGAGCTGGGTGGAGGACACGGTGCGATCGCTCGTGGCGCACGTGCTGCTGTTCCTGCTCGGCCTGCTGCTGTTGGGGGCGGGCCGCGAGCGGCTCCGTGCGATGCAGGCGACGATGGTGCGCGACGGCCTCAAGACCGCGGGCACCGGGCTGCTCGCCTACGTCATCGCGGGCGTCGCGATCGTCGTACTCGCCATCACGCTCGTCGGCATCCCGGCCGCGGTGGTGCTCGGGCTGGCCTTGCCCGTGGCGACCTACGTGGGCCTCGCCGCGGCGGCCACCGTCATCGGCGCGGCGCTGCCGCTCGAGGGGTTGAAGGGCCAGGAGGTGCTCCAGCTCGCGCTGGGGGTCGGCGTCCTCTTCTTCGCCTCGATCGTGCCCACGGTCGGCACGGTGGCCAGCGTCGCCTTCGCCTGCCTCGGCTTCGGCGCGCTGATCCGCACGCGCTTCCGCACCGACCCGCCCGAGGATCTCCCGTCGGGCGAGGGCGCGTATCGCACGCCGGCCGCCGGCTGAGCCGCGCCGCGCTTGACAGGGCGCTCCACATGGCCAATTTCCCGCCGCAATGACGGACACGACCGACACCGAAAAGACCACCCACCGCTTCGAAGCCGAGGTGGAGCAGGTGCTCCGCCTCGTCATCGAGTCGCTCTACTCGAACCGAGAGGTCTTCCTCCGGGAGCTCGTCTCGAACGCAGCCGACGCCCTCGACAAGCTGCGCTTCCGCGCGGTGACCGAGCCGGCCCTGAAGGACGCGGAGCTGAAGATCCGGCTGGTGCCCGACCGCGAGGCGAAGACGCTGACGGTCTGGGACTCGGGCGTGGGCATGACGCGCGAGGAGCTCACCTCGAACCTCGGCACCATCGCCAAGAGCGGCACCCGTGAGCTGGCGCAGAAGCTGAAGGAGGCCAAGGAGGCGGGCGACGTCTCGCTGATCGGTCAGTTCGGCGTCGGCTTCTACAGCGCCTACCTCGTGGCCGATGAGGTCGAGGTGGTGAGCCGCGCGGCGGGCGCGGACGAGGCCTTCCGCTGGACCTCCGCCGGCAAGGGCGAGTTCACCGTCGAGCCGGCCGAGCGCGAGGCCCACGGCACGAGCGTGGTGCTCCACCTCAACGACGAGCACCAGGAGTACCTCGACCCCGTCACGCTGCGTCGGCTGGTGGAGCGCTACAGCGACTACCTCAGCTGGCCCATCGAGCTCTCGACGACGAAGAAGGTCGGCGACTCTTACGAGACGGCGTTCGAGTCGATCAACAAGGGCACCGCGCTCTGGCAGCGCCCGCGCGCCGAGGTGGAGGACGAGCAGTACGTCGAGCTCTACCACCACCTCACCAACGACTGGGAGAAGCCGCTCGCGTGGCGGCACTTCAAGCTCGAGGGCACGCTCCAGTTCGCGGGCATCGTGTTCGTGCCCAAGGTCGCGCCCATGACCATGTGGATGCCGGAGGCGACCCACGGCGTGCGCCTCTACGTCAAGCGCGTGTTCATCATGGACGACGCGGAGGAGCTGCTCCCGAAGTGGCTGCGCTTCGCGCGGGGCGTGGTCGACAGCGAGGACCTGTCCCTCAACGTCAGCCGCGAGCTGCTCCAGGACTCGCGCATCGTGCGCACGATTCGCAAGCAGATCGTCAAGCAGACGCTCGACTTGCTCGAGGAGATGGCCAAGGAGAAGCCCGAGGACTACGCGAGCTTCTGGGCGCAGTTCGGCGCGATCCTCAAGGAGGGCCTCCACATGGAGCCCGAGCAGGCCGACGCGCTGAAGCCGCTCCTGCGCTTCGAGAGCAGCGCCGTCGAGGGGCTCACCTCGCTCGCGGAGGCGAAGGAGCGCATGAAGGAGGGCCAGAAGGCGCTCTACTACGTCATCGGCGAGTCGCGGAAGCAGGTCGAGGCGAGCCCGCACATCGAGTCGCTGAAGAAGAAGGGCTACGAGGTCCTCTTCTGCACCGACCCGGTCGACCCCTTCGTGATGAGCAGCGTGACCGAGTGGGACGGCACGCCCATCGAGTCGGCGTCCGAGGGCAAGCTCGAGGTCGACGAGGACGAGAAGGTCGACGAGGAGCGCGAGTCGGCCCTGCGTGACGTCAAGGAGCGCTTCCGCGTGAAGCTCCAGGACGTCGTCTCCGAGGTGCGCGTCACCACCCGCCTGACGGACTCCCCCGTCTGCCTCGTCATCCCCCAGGGCGGCCTCCAGCCCCACCTCGAGCGCATCCTGCGCGCCGCGCAGAAGGACGTGCCCGAGCAGAAGCGCATCCTCGAGATCAACCCGGACCACCCGGTGATCGAGAACCTGCGCAAGATGCTCGAGGGCGCCAAGGCGGTCGAGAAGGTCGACGAGTGGATCACCCTCCTCTACGACCAGGCCAAGATCGCCGAGGGGAGCGCCATCGACGACCCCGCGAGCTTCAACCGCCGCATCACCGCCCTGCTCGAAGAAGCCAGCCAGCGCGCCTCCTCGTAGCGCTCGGGGACGCTAGGTCGACTTGTTGACTCGTTTGCAAACATGTCAACATGGCGTCCCTTCGATCCATCCATCCCGCCAGGGCGGCTCGCGCTCTCGCGGAGCGCGAGCGCGAGCCGCCGGACCGGAGCGAGCGAAGCGACGCGCTGCAGCTTCCATCCCGCCAGGGCGGCTCGCGCTCTCGCGGAGCGCGAGCGCGAGCCGCCGGACCGGAGCGAGCGAAGCGACGCGCTGCAGCTTCCATCCCGCCAGGGCGGCTCGCGCTCTCGCGGAGCGCGAGCGCGAGCCGCCGG